>CAYPHM010000031.1:0-36036 GCA_964410555.1 uncultured Chloroflexaceae bacterium
GCGGCTCCCCCTCGCCCTTTATGGGAGAGGGGGCAGGGGGGAGAGGGTGTCGCCCGATGGGAGAGGGGGCAGGGGGGAGAGGGTGTCGGCAGGTTCCCCCCTATCCCTAACCCTTTCCCCCTGGGGGAGAAAGGGGAACGCACACCGGACAGCCCCCATCCCCTCGCCCCGCGTCCCACCGCGGGGAGAAGGGGAATGAGCGGCTCCCCCTCGCCCTTTATGGGAGAGGGGGCAGGGGGGAGAGGGTGTCGCCCGATGGGAGAGGGGGCAGGGGGAGAGGGTGTCGGGAGCGGGGGCAGGGGAACGGGCGGCTACTACTCGCCCGAAGCGAGGCGCACCCGCACCGCCGCAGCATGGGCATATAGCCCCTCTGACTCTGCCAACTTCATAGCCGCTGGACCTACTCGCTCTAGGGCTGCTTCATTTAGCCCCACCAGCGAAATAACTTTGCGGAAATCGTCTACATTCACCGGCGAGGCAAAGCGGGCTGTCCCCCCCGTTGGCATAATGTGCGAGGGGCCTGCCGTGTAATCACCAAGCACCTCAAATGAACGTTCGCCCACAAACACCCCACCGGCATTGCGGACCTTGCCGATATACTGCCACGGTTCATGCAGCAGCAGACACAAATGCTCTGGCGCATAGGTATTCGCTAGGGCAAATGCCGTGTCCATATCTGGCACTAATACAATACCACTACGGTTGGTCAATGCTTCCTGAGCAGCATGGACATTCGCTGCTGGCAGCATCTCCAATTGGCGTTCAACCTCCACCTGCACCGAGCGGGCGAGTTGCACCGAAGGGGTGATAAGGATAGCACTTGCCAACACATGCTCTGCCTGTGCCAGCAAATCTGCTGCAGCATAGCGTGGGTCTGCATGCTCATCGGCTATGACCAATGTCTCGGTAGGGCCTGGTAAACTTTCAATACCCACGCTGCCAAAGACCGCCCGCTTTGCCAGCACGACAAACAAATTGCCAGGCCCGACAATCTTGTCTACCCGAGGCACCGTTTCTGTCCCATAAGCCATTGCTGCAATCGCCTGTGCGCCCCCAAGCGCAAACATCCGATCAACCTCACCAAAGTACCCCGCTGCCTGCACCAGTTCCGCCGGCTGCCCCGTGGATGGTTGCGGTGGGGAGCAAACAATAATCTCCTCCACACCAGCGACCCGTGCCGGGATGGCAGCATGCAGCAGCGAGGATGGGAGCGGTGCTGCCCCCCCCGGTACATAAATGCCTACTCGCTGGATAGGCACAACCAACTGTCCGCGTGCGCCCTCTGCCGAAAAGTCTACCCAGGTAGTACGCGATTGGTGGCGATGAAACGACTCAAGCTCATGCGTTGCGACCCCCAGTGCCGCCAGTGTCTCTGGCTCCAAATGGGAGGCTGCTTCCGTCATGGCTTCTGGGGAAACCTCTAGCTGTTCTAGGGTTACATTATCAAGCCGTTTTGTCCACGTATGTAGCGCAGCATCACCCCGCTGACGCACATCTTGGATTACCCGATCAACCGCCTGTGCGGGGGTAAGCCGTTCGCCAAAGCGAGCCGCTATACCTGCTTGGAGCGATTCGGGTATCTGGAGCTCATCCATGGGGACTCGCCGGAGAATGGTTGTTTGGGCAACGGCTATATCGGAAATAATAGGGATTGTCATGAGAAAAACCTCATCTCGTTACGTTATGATGATTACACGACCAGAGCTATGGTATGCCACAGCAGCAAAGCAACAAGGCAACGCTTGTGCAGTATCTAAACCAAAATTTGACTAGGTAGTACGCCAGAACATGTGATAAAATACCCGCAAGGCACTCTCACAGAAGGGAGATACCTATTGCATCCTAACCACTATCCCACAGGAGCCTATTATCGTATGGATACGGAGAAAAAGCTATGATTTCTACACGCTTACCACGTTGGTTTGGGCTAGGGCTTATTGGTCTGCTTATCCTTGCTGCCGTAGCGACCATTCCTAGCCCACCAGCACAAGCTCGTTCAGATACCCCCATTATGGCATTGTACTATAGCAACTACAACATAGGCAACTGGACCTATGAGGCGATGAGCGACATTGCAGCACCGAAATATTCAAGTGGTAGCCATGAGGCAATGGACCGCCATATTGAGCAAGCGCATACTGCTGGCATTGATGCCTTTATCTGCAACTGGCGTGGACCAGATGACCAGTCCGATGGACGATGCCGCGGTTTGCAAAAGCGCCTAGAAGCCAGTGAGTATGACTCTATGCGAATGGTGTTTCAGATTGAACTATCGGCTGATTCAGACGAAGATTTGCTCGACCCCGATGGATTGGCAAAAGCCCTCCGTAAGCTAGAAGAGGTAACGCAGCGTTCTTCGTATATGCGCTTTCAGGGAAAACCCCTGTTCATCTTCATCAACCCGGTGTACTTTGGCAATGCTGAGGATTGGCGTAGGTTTCGTAATCAAGTAGACCTCTACCGTACGCAGTTTTGGCTGACGGCAACGACAATCCAAGCCTTACAAGACGACATCTTTAGCTACCTTGATGTCTTTGATGGGACGTACTCTTATGAGCTAAACCCGTCCCCTCACAATGCTATGGCAACCTATGCCTCTCGGCTCAACCAGTACAACAATGCCCATCAGGAGCACAAGCCATTCATCGCTATGGTTATGCCAGGGTATGATGATCGGCGTATCAATCCCCAAGGGAGGGTTATTGAGCGCAACAATGGTCTATACTATCAGACATCGTGGCAAGCCGTCAAACAGCGTTCCCCCGCTGCCATTATCCTCAACAGCTTTAATGGCTTTTATCAGGGGACACACATAGAGCCTAGCGAAGTGTATGCTACTGGCTATTTGGGACTAACCAAAGATTTGATAGACGATTTCTTCGCCACCCGCCCGACACAAACCCGTGATGTAAGCTACATTCCTGAGACAGGACACTATCTCGGCGGGGCGTTTCGTACCTACTGGCAGAACAACAATGGGCTACACCGGTTTGGTTATCCCATAACCGAGGAGTACATCCGCAAGAGCGATGGGAAAATTGTCCAGTACTTTGAACGCGCTCGCTTTGAGTTGCTCGTGTCCAATGGGCAGCCGGTGGTTGAGCTAGGGTTGCTTGGCAAGGAATATGTCGAGTTGTATGACCGTGATTTTCCCAAGCCTGCGCCCTTTATGAGCACCAACACTGCCCGCTACATCCCAGAGACCGGCTATAGTATTCAGGGACACTTCAAGACGTATTGGGAAACACATGGCGGTATTTCCATTTTTGGCTTCCCCATTAGTGAGCAAATTACCGTGCGGCTCTCGGATGGGCAAGATCACCGGGTACAGTATTTTGAGCGGGTGCGTATGGAGCAACATGGCAATACCATCCTGCTTGGGCGGCTTGGCATAGACCTTGCCCCCTGTGATATGCTCAACTCCCTTCCACCAAACGCGCCGCCCAGTGGACCGTTGCAGGAAAAGACCAGCGATCCTTGTGCAGAGTATTTCTATGATAAGCCAACCGAGGCGCGAGATGAGGATGAGTTGGTTGAATTGCCGGTAACATCACCCGCTTCCAATGACCCTACCACCGCGAACTTGGGTGAGGGGCTAAACCCGATGGCGCATGGGCGGGTCTATCCCCAAGTGGTTCAACCAAATACCATCCAGGGATTTGAGGCATGGGATTACCTCCCCAACGAAGAGGTCAGCCTCTGGTATAACCTACCCGATGGCTCTACTCGTGGATTGCCCTATACGGCAATGGCTGACAACAATGGGTATGTTTTGATTGGGATACAGACGGAGCGCACCGATCCCATTGGGAATTGGTCCCTTGTCGGTAAGGGCATAACGAGTGGGCGCGTTGTCGTTGCCCCCTTCCAACTTCAGTGGGATTAGGCATTGGGAAGAGAAGCGGGGGGAAGAAAAGCCAGAGGCTAGAGTTCTTTGTTTATGACGAGAGAAAAATATTTGCGACAACAACTATGTATATTGGGAATAGTTGCAGTATAATCACGTAGGGGTTGCTGGTGGGCGATACTGGATTCGAACCAGTGACCTCGTCGGTGTGAACGACGCGCTCTAACCAACTGAGCTAACCGCCCCCATAGCCTGTAAGTGTATCACAGACTCGCAGAGAAGGCAAGTGGGGTATGGCAAAATTCAGGGCTACGTCAAAGTCGCCCAAGCAAAGAAATTTTGCCCTTCTTGTCCACCCGCTCCCCCTCTCCCGCGTAGTGGGACGCAGGGCAGGGGGATGGGGGACAAACAACCCTCCCCCCCGCCCCCTCTCCACGTTGTAGAGACGTAGCATGCTACGTCTCTCCGGTTCCCCCTCTCCCGCGTAGTGGGACGCAGGGCAGGGGGATGGGGGACAAACAACCCTCCCCCCCGCCCCCTCTCCACGTTGTAGAGACGTAGCATGCTACGTCTCTCCGGTCTCCCTTCTCCCCTCGGTGGGGGAAGGGGCAGGGGGGAGCGGGTGAGCAAGAAGAGGCTATAATCCTTAATCCTTTAGCATTGTGCGACTTTGCCATGACCCTGGTTTTCAAGGAAAAAGCAACCAACAGGAGGGTAAATCTGTTACAATACACCCAATGGGCATATGCGATGCTAAAGGCACTGATGGGTTATGCAAAAAGTACCAATACCCTTTCCCTTTGCAATGGGGATAACAAACGAACATGACGTAGTTATTCTTCGGCAAACCCTACGCCAACTGGCACGAGAACAAGGGCTTCCCTTGACCCGTCAGGCAAAGTTGAGTGCTGCGGTAACGACTGTAGCACGAGCTTTGCTACACCAGTCCCCTTCAATGACCACAACGGTTACTATCTTTGTGGGTGAGGAGCACTGGGTATTGGATGTCACAATGGTTATCTATCCGGTTTCCTCTGCTTGTACTTCTGATTCTATTGAAGCCATGAGCCATTTGGCTGAAGCCCGTTCTTTGGTTGATCAAGCCTACAGTACTATTTATGAGCAAAAGGCAGAGTTGGTGTTGCAAATCTTCTTTGATAGGGGGTATCAGTGACCCCCGTATCAGCGTCGAACATATTCCATATTGCCCGCTTGTCGCACAAATCCCTTGAGTTCCAAAATCGCCAATGTTGAGGACACAAGAGCTATGGACATACCACTGATGCGACTAATGAAGTCTATATGCAGGGGCTCTTTTGAGAGATAGTCCAACAACGCCGCTTCTGTTGGGTCTTTTGGCAACGCTGCCACCACCTCTTGTTGGGTCGTTAGCGTAGTCAGATGGAGCTCTTCCAGTATATCTGCCGCACTATTTACCAACATTGCCCCATTACGGATGAGCGAATGTGTACCAACACTCGTCCGGTTGAAGATGGAGCCTGGCACAGCGAAAACATCGCGTCCCTGGTCTAGGGCAAAGTTCACCGTAATCAAAGCCCCACTCTGCACACCAGCTTCTACCACCAGCGTTCCAAGCGTCAATCCACTGATAATGCGATTACGCGGCGGGAAGTTTGCTGCGTGCGGGTGGGTACCGAGAGGATAATCGCTGACCAAAGCCCCTTGCTCAAGCAACTGGTCTGCAAGGTTCTTGTTGCGTTCTGGATAGATTCTATCTAGCCCACAGCCAAGTACGCCAATTGTTCGCCCGCCTGCCTCAAGTGCTGTCATATGCGCCACACTATCTATCCCAATCGCTAATCCACTGACAATTGTTACCCCATTTTGCGCTAGTTCACTCACAATGTACCGGGTTGCCTCTTTGCCATAGGTGGTGGGGGAACGTGTTCCAACAACTGCTATTGCCCAGTCATCCTGTGGGTCGAGGTGTCCCCGGATATAGAGGAGCGGGGGAGCATTAGGGGCTTCGGCAAGCAAGCGTGGGTAGGTAGGGTCTTCTCTGGTGACGACAGTTAGCCCTGCTTGCTCAATACGTACAAGCTCTGCGTCTAGGTCGCGCTCACGACGGGTTTTTTGCAAACTAGCCCTAGTACGGGCATCTATCCCGGCTGCGGCAAGGTCTGCGTTGCTGGCATTCCATGCGGCTTCAATCGAGCCACAGTGTTCTATCAACCGTTGTAGTCGTATAGGACCAAGTCCTGAGACGAGATTACACCCAACATAGTACCGGGTGTGGGTCTGTGAAAGATCGCTCATAGTACGAGCTATTGTAGCATAGGTTGTTCTCAAGGTCATGTCAAAGTCGCATAATTCAGAGGGGGAGCAGCAACCCGCTCCCCCTTGCCCCCGCTCCGCTTGTAGAGACGTAGCATGCTACGTCTCTACGGTCTCCCTTCTCCCCGCGGTGGGGGAAAGGGCAGGGGGATGGGGGCTGCGTGGTGGGACGCGGGGCAGGGGGATGGGGGGATGCCCGAAGGGGATAGGGAACAGCGAGGATTACGGCTACTCATTCATCAGCACTTCTCGCACCGACATGCGCGTGGCATTCCAAGCCGGCAGAAAACTCGCCAACAGTGCCAGCACAAACGAAATCATCAACCAAATACCCACGCCATCATAGGCAAAGTGAAAATTGAGCGGCATACGGAAGAACATGCTCCCCAACGCATCACTCAGGAGCTTACTAATAGGCAACGAGAGGGTCGTACCAAGAAACCAACTGAGCATACCAATAATCAACCCTTCGGCAAGGAATATCTGCAAAATCATCTTGTTGGAAGCCCCAATAGCTCGCATAATGCCGATTTCCCGCGTACGCTCGATGACATTCAAACTCATTGTACCTGTTAAGCCTAGCCCACCAACCAATGCCATAAGCAGTGCCATCACCATAAGCGCATTGACAATGAAGTTAAACCGCTCCATCAGCATTTCCATCAGCTCGGCTTTGGAAAAAATGCGCCCTACTTCAATGCTCTGACGCTCGAGGAGATCCGTCATGGTCTCTTGGATGACTGCCTGATCATACGGCAGGGGCTCCTCGTATTTGATACGAAAGGTATTGGTCTTGCCTACACTCCCAAACACACGGGTCAGGTGTTCATAGGTTACATACCCCTCCCGTGAGTCCCCCACGGAGGTAACGATACCAACAACCGTCCAAGTGGATTCCTTGTCGTTGATGTTCAAGACTATCTCTTTGTTTACGGTAATATCCGGGTCATCCTCAAGCACCCCCACGGTCAATACCACAGCACTTTGGTCTCCAGAGACGAGCCAGCGTCCAGCCACCAACGTTGGGTCTATGAGTTGGCTATCGTAGGGTAGCCCTGTCAGCGAAATGTTGCCGCTCTCCCACCCATTTTCATATACCCGTGTTGCCCCGCCCCGAGACCATGCCTCTGCTATGGCAATACCGGGTATGCGATAGAGATTGTCCAAGATATGATAGTCGCGGTATTCCCCATTCAGCATCAGTGATGCATCAAACTTGATTTCCCCATCGAGGAGTTCTTGCAATGTCGTGATAAGGGACGTGCGTATGGTGAAAATGCCAATGAAGATAAAGCCGCCAACTGTCAGGGTGAGCAGCGTAAGCGAGACGCGCACCTTGCGGCGAAACGTATTTCGCAGCGAGAGCACCAGTGGGCGGTTGAAAACCCGCGAAAGCAACGTATTGGTGCGCTCTTTCCATGACAACTTTTGTGGGACTTGCGTGGCTTGCGTACCTTTCTTCCCCTTCTTTGCCTTCTTCCCCTTCTTTGCCTTCTTTATTTTCTTGGACGCTTCTATGCCTTCGCTATTGATAGCTTGTAAGACCGTGACACGGGTTCCATTGAAGACAGGAATTATTGAGGCAATAATGGGGACACCAATACTGGCAAATGCCTGGAGATAGAGTATATCTCTGGGAAAGGTCGCGCCTGATAGGTCAAAGTTGTAGTAGTTGGCAATGAAGCTCACAAACAGGTCGGTAACATACAGCGTGGCAGGGATGGCAAACAGCATAGCGATTACCCCAAAGCAAAAAACGAGGATAATGTACATCCCGATAATTTGCCGCGAGCGTGCGCCGATAGCCTTCATGATCCCGATTTGTTTGGTTTGCTGAACAATCAATGCCGAAATGGTATTTGTGACAAGAAAGCCGCTGAGGAAGAGAGCCATAACCCCCAACGCTCCCATAATAGAAGATAGGTTACTGATAAAGGTCGTTGCCCAGTGGTCTGTCACCGAACCCCCGCCGAAAAACCGGCGCATGCGAGCTTCGCGGTCCGATTTCTCGATTTTTGCGCTAACCGCATCAGTAACAACGTTAATCTGCCGATTGTTGGGGCGTTCTTGGTCACTTACGCTGGCAGCACCGGGGTGTCCGCCACCAAAGCCACCACCGCCCCCTCGTCCCCCGCCTCCCCCCATACTTGCCTGGGCAGGATTAGCCGACTGCATCGGGGCATCTTCTGCCACACGGATGAGCATTTCCGTATACTCTCGGCTCTTGCCAAGCCATTCCAATGTTTCAGGGATAATATACCCATAGTAATTGCCACTCATTGAGGTAGGCTGTACGGAAAGATCATGCACAACCCCAACAATCTTCATGAGTTTGCGGTCTCCATCAGAGTCCTCAATAATTAGCGTATCACCAATGGATGCTTGAAGTTCCTCCATACTGGAGCGTTCCATCAGCACCTCTTTGTCGCCGGGTTCGGTGGCGCCACTTTCGTAGCCAAGCAGTTTGATTTGTATATCGTCATAGTCGGGTATGGCGGTGAGGTTGAAGTCATCCCACGTATCGTCACCAACGTACAGGTCTATCGATGTGCTGCTGCGTCCTTCGGCACGCTCCACACCATCTACACCCTCAATAACATTGAGCAGATCATCGGTAAAGCTATCGTCAGCGGAAAAGTTAATGGTGATATGGGCAGGATGGGTTTTGCTGTAGCTTCGGTCTAGTTCATCAACGACAATGGATCGTGCGCCATTGATGATGCCAGTGGCAAAGACCCCTATAAAAATAGAGAGCACCACCAGGGCGGTGCGGGCTTTGCTGCTCCATAGGTCTCGGAGAACCTTTCTCCATCGTGGGTTAAGCATAGTAGGTATTCCTCTGGGTTTGTACTGATGGTACTGCTAATATATCGCCTCAGCCCCCGCCCACGTATGCAAAAGCGGAGACTGTGAACATAGGGTAGTCAGGTGAAGCCACGATGTACGTATCGTTGGTTCTTCTTTATCATACCCCAAAGATATGAAGAAGTTGTGCAGATACTAGAGAGAATTTCTGTAAAAATAAAAACAATTACACCTTTCAAAAATTGCCAAAGTGTGGTACAATAGCATACAGGAAAGCGGGTGAATGATGTATAATGTACCTAGTACGTACTACACTGTTCATGCATATCCGCAAGCTCCATGGCTCTTGCAGCTATACATCCATATTAGATGTACGTATTGGCTTGACGGAATGTGTTGCACCCTAGATAAGTTTTGGAGAAGAACCAGTTAATTAGGAGGTATAAAAATGGCTTTTACCCTACCGGAATTACCCTACAGCTATGATGCACTTGAACCGCATATAGACAAAGAAACAATGACGATACACCATACCAAACACCACGGCGGGTATGTAACGAAGCTCAATGCAGCCATTGAAGGCACGGAGTGGGAAGCAAAAACCATTGAAGAAATTGTTTCATCCTTGAACAGCGTTCCGGACAATATCCGTACCGCAGTACGCAACAATGGCGGTGGGCATGCAAATCACTCGCTTTTTTGGACGGTAATGTCGCCCAATGGCGGCGGTGAACCATCCGGCGCAATCGGCAATGCCATCACCAGCACCTTTGGCAGCTTTGCAACTTTTCAGGAGCAGTTTAATGCTGCTGCAACTACCCGTTTTGGGAGCGGTTGGGCATGGTTGGTCGTGGGCAAAGACGGCAAACTAGCAGTGACAAGTACGCCAAATCAGGACAACCCCCTCACTGATGGCTTGACCCCCATTCTTGGGCTAGATGTTTGGGAACACGCCTATTACCTCAAGTATCAGAACCGCCGACCAGACTACATTACATCGTGGTGGAATGTTATAAACTGGCAGCAGGTAGCAGAAAATATGGAGAAAGCCCAGGGTTAGGTTTGGTTCGGTTCCTTGCTTACCTGTTCCCCTTCCCCCACCGTGGGGAGAAGGGGGGTCCCCCCATCCCCTTGCCCCGCTTCCCCCACCGCGGGAGAAGGGGGGCTTCCCCCATCCCCTTGCCCCGCTTCCCCCCATCCCCTTGCCCCGCTTCCCCCACCGCGGGAGAAGGGGAACCTTCTGTCCCATCGTTCGTTACCCTACCACCCTATCCTTTTGCTTGTTTACACATTCCCTCATTCTTAGTATAATAGCAGAAATTCTACGCTGTTATGGGAAACGGGCCCTAATTCCTCAAACAGCACAAAGGGGAGCGTGATACACCCTGCCAACTATAACACAAGATTTCCCCAATGGCAGGGATCATCAACAGCAATCACGCCCTCCACAGAAGAACCAAACTAGATTTTGCCTTTGGTTCATCGGTTCGTTTTGGGTAAAAGGTAACTAGTGTAGTGAAGGAGGAGCTATGATGAGAAACTTTCGACAAGCTATGCATGTAGTCCTGGCTATTTTGGTGGCTGCCATGCTAGTCGTAGGGGTCGCTAGCACGGTACAAGGACAGATTGTCCACCCAGGGGACATAGACAACCCCGGCGTTACGGTTGTTCAACGCACAACCCCAAATACCCATGCAGGTCCCTGGAGTATCATTTCCCATGAAGTGGAAATCCAGACCAATCGCAGTAATGGTATTAGCGATGCGTGGGTGTATATGCGCTATGACCCTGCTGTTGTGCAGGTCGTCAGTGCAGAATTTATCCAACGAGAAATTTCGAACCAGAAAGAGACTGTTGCCTCTGATGCATGGGTAACAGCACGAAATGATGCCGAAGGTACGTTGTCCTTTGAGACGGGACGTATCAACAATGACAAGGCGATCTTTGGAAGGTTTACCTTTGTCGTGTTGGGCAGTGCTCCAGAGGGAAGCCACCTGATAGACCGGCTGACCTTTGAATGGGTAAATGAGCATGGGGAACGCAAACTCGGTGTGGGTAACAAACCTATTGTGACGGTTGGGGGTGGTGACTATCACCGTGAGCACTATACCATATCCGTCTCTCCCCAGGTTGCCCCTACTGGCACCAAACGGGTGTTTGAAAGTGAGCCTATCTATGCTCCCGGTGAGCATGTGGCGGTCTGGTACAACACCCCATCAGGCGAATCGGTAGATATTGGATCTGCCGCAGCAGACTACAATGGTAAAATCCGCTTTGAGATGGAGACGTGGGGCATGGGCGATGGCACTTATACCGTAGTTGCCCAGGGACAGTGGTCACAATTCACCTCGGTTGGCTTGTTTGACGTAGGGACACCTCAGCCTCAACCACCTCAACCACAGCCGGGCGCAAGCGCAGGGCAGACGCAGGGGGCAGGGTGTATTGATTGCCACACGAGGCATAATGTCGTGGCTCCTCACCCACCTCAGCCAAACTGCACCAACTGCCATGGCGACAGCAAACCACCAATTGAGAAGGAGTGCATAGACTGCCACTCTTCACCCAAACACCAGGGTGTTGTGCAGATGCCCCACCCACCCAAGCCAACGCAGGCTGATCAACCGTGTGCTACCTGCCACGGGCAATAATTTGGCAAAGAGGGGGGAGGCAACAGCCTGCTCCCCCCTCGCCCGGATCCGCAAGGGTCAACGAGCGGAGGTGTTTCTGTAGAGCCGTTGCATGCACCTCATGCCCCTTCTCCCCTGGGTGGGGGAGGGGGGTTGCACGGTTCCCCTTCTCCCCTCGATGGGGGAAGGGGCTAGGGGATGGGGGGTCTGCACGGTTCCCCTTCTCCCCTCGGTGGGGGAAGGGGCTAGGGGATGGGGGATTGCACGGTTCCCCTTCTCCCCTGGGTGGGGGAAGGGGCTAGGGAATGGGGGGTTGCACGGTTCCCCTTCTCCCCTCGGTGGGGGAAGGGGTTAGAGGGCTGCCCGAAGGGGCAAGGGGCTATGCGATAGCATCGTAGTGTCAGGTATGGTACACTATCCCATGTGAAAAGCGTATCTACACCATTAACCATTAGTATGCTGGCTCCCTTTGGCATCCGCCCAAAAGGAACCCTCGCTGTACGAATGTTGCCACTGGCACAAGCCCTTGTCCAGCGTGGGCATCGGGTGCATATCATCGCTCCCCCCGTTCACAACCCCCAGGATGCAGGGCAGACGACCACCTATGATGGTGTGGTTGTCACCCACACCCCACAACCACCGTTTACCCTTGCGTCAAGTGTCCAACATACCGCTTTTCTTCTCAACCAAGTAGTTGCCGATAAGCCCAACCTGGTACACCTCTTCAAGCCCAAAGGCTACAGTGGTCTTGCTGCTGTGCTTCTTCGGATGTTGCGACCATCATTGCCCCTGGTTGTAGATACCGATGATTGGGAAGGATGGGGGGGATGGAATGATCTCCTTCCCTACCCCTATGCGGCAAAGCTGCTCTTTGCATGGCAAGAGCGCGACATCCCCCTCCGTGCCGATGTGGTGACAGTAGCTAGTCGCACATTGCAAACGCAGGTCTGGGGACATGGTGTAGCCCCAGAGCGCGTGGTCTACCTGCCCAATGGGATAGGTTCCCTGCTTGACTATCCCACTCATCCAATAGGTGAAACGGGAGAACAGAACATTCCCCCATTCCCTTGTATGGGATGGGAAAACGAGGAGACAACGGCTCCCCCTACGCTGTTGCTCTATACGCGGTTTTGGGAGTTCGCCGTACCAGATGTAATCGCCGCGCTGGTTGCCATTGTGCAGCAACGCCCCGATGTACGGGTACTCGTTATTGGCAAGGGGGAGCGTGGCGAAGAGCATGATATGCTCCGTCTAGCCACCCAAACGGGGATTGTATCAATCCTAGATTATTGTGGGTGGGTAGAGCCATCAGTGTTACCCTTGCTCTTTGCTGAGGCAGATATAGCCCTCGCCCCAATGGATGACACGCTGATCAACCGTTCCCGTTGTTCTGTTAAACTGCTAGAACTGATGGCAGCCGGTCTCCCAATTATCGCCGGGCAGGTGGGGCAGGTGATGGAGTATATAACCCACGGCGAGAGTGGTATCTTGGTTGAACCAAGCAACCCGGCGGCACTAGCCCAGGCGACTTTGCGCTTGTTGGATGATGCCCCGTTACGATTACGGCTAGGCAAAGCCGCACAAACGCGAGTTGTTCAGCATTTCAACTGGGACACCCTCGCATCCACTGTTGAGCATGCGTATGGGGTGGCACTGGATAGGTGATGTAAGCAGATAGGTCTACCTATGAAACGATGGCTTCCTCGCTTGGTTATCATTTTGCATATGGGGCTTGCCCTTGGCTATGCTGGACTGTGGGCAAAAGCTGCTACCAAAGATAATTTTTGGCAGAGCGATTTTTCTGCCTACTACACCGGCTGGACGATATTGCTCAATGGGAAGGATGCCCACAACCTCTATGACCTAGAGGTGCAAAAACAGTACCAGCAGGCTATCTTGGTAGAGGGGGAATTTCAAGGTGGCGTATTGCCTTATCTTAACCCGCCTCACACGACATTGCCCTTTATTCCCCTGGCATTGTTCCCTCGTGCTACCGCTTTTTACCTCTGGTCGCTTGGGCAATTTGGCTTGCTAGTGTGGTTGCTTATCCTGCTTGGACGCATCACAACGATGCAGGCGTGGTCAACCCTAGAGCGTGGGCTTTTGTTTACCGCGGTATGTGCCTTTCCCTCGCTGTTGATTACCAGTATGCTTGGCAGCTTTTCCCTGCTGATGCTCGTTTGTACCGTACAGGTTTATCTTGGGCTAAAGCAGCAGCGTGAGCAATCGGCAGGAGTTTGGATGGTGATTGGTTCAGTCAAGCCTCAACTGATGCTGATGCCAGGGATGATAGCATTAGCCGGAAGACGCTGGCGGGTGTTGCTAACAGCGACTATTCTTGGCTTGTTGGTATTCGCTATCTCGCTCATCTACCCCGGCTGGCAAAGTTGGCAGGGCTTTTTTGTGACCTTGCGCTTTGTGGGTAGTCTGTTTGATGATTTGGGTATTGTACCAAGTCTGATGTGGAATGTGAAGGGGACGCTCACCCTGCTACTTGGAAGTGAGCATTATGTGCTTATTAACAGGGCGAGTATAGCCGTGTTGGGGGGGGCGTTTTTGGTAGTCTTTTGGCTTTGGCGTGGGACGTGGCAACTATCGGATGCTCGCTTCGACCTCAAGATAGCGTTGTCGTTGCTGTTAGGCTTGCTCTGTAGCCCCCACCTCTACCCCCACGATGGGTTGCTGCTGGTGTTGCCGGCTATGCTTTTCTATGGCTACCTCCGTCAACGCAACCTGCCCCGTCATGCGTATGCTGCCTTTGTGCTGAGTTGCCCTTTGCTCTTTCTCGTTAGTGAGTTTTCCTTTGGTGGAAATCTGGGTATCCGGGTGCCAGTGGTAGCTATGCTGATGCTGGGAGGATGGATGGCAAAGGAAGTGTGGTACCAAACTGATAGTGGTGCTGGAGAGAACGGCGATTATCGGGCAATTGAGACCAGTTAAGGGGAAAAGTGGTACAAGATGTGGTGGGCGATACTGGATTCGAACCAGTGACCTCCACGATGTCAACGTGGCGCTCTAACCAACTGAGCTAATCGCCCGACAAATCCTATCCTACCATACAAAGGTGATTGTTGTCAAGAATGACTGTTCCCGATAATTTATTCATAACGCTACCCGCTCCCATGCTGCGAATCCTCGGCATAGCAGCATCGCTTGCCCAAGAGCAAAACGCCACGCTCTGGCTTGCGGGTGGGGTTGTTCGTGATCTTCTGATGGGGATACCCCTAACCCATGACTTGGACATTGTGCTGGAAGGGGATGCCCTAATACTGGCACATCAGCTGGCAACTACGCTCAATGGCAACGTTGTTGCAGAGCATGCGCCATTTGGCACCGCAACGATACAGGTGCCGCTGCATCCCCTTCCCCTTACCAAAATCACCATAGATATAGCAATGGCACGTACAGAGCACTACCCTACTCCCGCAGCACTGCCCGTTGTTCAGCCTGCTACGATAATCGATGACCTCTTTCGGCGAGACTTTGCGCTTAATGCGCTTGCGCTTGAGGTGGTGCCGTGCAGGGAAGGGGAAGGGGAAGGGGAAGAACTATCGGCACGGTCTGGCGTGTTGTTGGATAGGTTCAATGGCTGGCAGGATATGCAAACTGGCGTGTTGCGGGTATTGCATGATGCCAGCTTTCAGGATGACCCCACCCGCATACTGCGTGGTCTGCGTTTGGCAGCACGGCTCCAAATGTCCTTTGCCCCCCCCACCATCGCTCTATTGCAACAAGCCTTAGAAGCCCAACTGCTAGAAATGACCAGTGCAGAACGAATACAGGCAGAACTGTGCTTAGCCATTCAGGAGCCTGCCCCGGATAGGGTTCTGTCCCTAGCGGATGAATTCGGCATTTCCCCCCACCTTGCAGCAGGGTTGCGCTGGTATGCTGCACTCCCGCAAGCCTATGCACGGGCTTCTCATCGACGCCTAACGAACCCATCGCTGGTTTCTGCTGGTCTCTTAACCTATCCATTGACTACCGAGCAACGGGAAACCCTCATTACCCGCTACCGCTTGCCAGGGGATGCAGCGCGGCTATTGCGGGATTTGGCAGCCCTTCAGCCACTTGTGCCACGGCTCAGTACCGCAACGATACCCAACAGTGTGTTAGACTATATGCTCAATCGCTTTGGTGATGCGGCGTTAGATGTCATTTGCTGTATAGAGCCGTCTACTACGGCAACAATAGACCTCTACCAGCGTATATTGCGCTCTACCAAGCCTGCACTCAATGGGCATATGTTGCAGCAGATGGGCATAGCTGCTGGTCCACAGTTGGGCAAGCTATTGCGTCAATTACGGGTTGCTCGCCTTGATGGGGTGGTATCTAGTGAAGAAGAGGAACGCGCCTGGGTCCAGGCGTGTACGGGGATGGAGTGACATGTAGGCAAAGGTGAAGAACTAATTGTCTTGTGGTATACTAAGAATAGCGAAGCAACAATCCATCTGAAAAACAACCTCATGAATACAGAAGAAATGAGTCAATCGCAGCTATCACCAGAGATTGTACAACAGCTTATTGTTGAGTTAGACCAGGCTGAACAGAGAAAGCAAGAGATACAATCCCTCTATCATCAAGCCCAAGAACGCATCCAACAACTTGAAGCTGAGTTGCATACCCGCGAAAATGTATTGTGCAACTTGAAAACCCAGTTGGCAAGAAGCTATGATGTCACAGGGCAACATAAAAGCCGCTACTTTGACCTTTCTCCTATTGGAATGGCTAGTATTTTGCCAGATTTGACTTGGCTAGAAGTCAATAGTAGCTTGTGTGAAATGCTTGGTTATGGGTGTGACAAGCTCATCCAACTTTCGATGACCAACATCGTTCATCCTGATGATAAAGCCCAATTAGAATATATACGGACTTTGTTGCACAATCGTGAGCAAGAAAGTGCTACCCTTGATCTTCGGTTTGTGCGTTATGACCATCGAATTATCTACACGAGTATCATTTTACATGTTTTTGAACATACCGATACGACCCCTTTGTCCTTCCTCTGCCTCATCCAAGATATTACGGAACGTAAGCAAACAGAAGATGACCTCCGCATATTTGAGACCATTATGGAGGATGCTTCTGTGGGTATTGCCATAGCGACATTGGATGCAACACTCATCTACCACAACCTCACGTTTAGTTTGATGCATGGGTATGATGATGTCGTGGGATTGAAAAATACTGCTTTTATCGCAGAAGAAAGTATAGCCATACTGCCGGAAATAGATTCGGCTTTAAGCACACAAGGAAGTTGGAATGGTCTCATCCAGAGCAAACGCAAAAATGGTTCGGTCTTTCCTGCCCAAATTTCGCTCTCGGTTATTGTAGATAAAGCTGGCAACCCACACCTTATTTCGGTTATTGTGCATGATAATACTGAGATACAACAGGCAGAGGAAGAACGAGCTAGGCTCCAAGAGCAAGTCATTACTATGCAGGAAACGGCAATTCGTGAATTGTCATCACCACTGCTCCCCATTGCCCCGCACATTGTGGTTATGCCGCTGATTGGGAGCATAGGCAGTCAGCGAGCACAGCAAATTATGGACACGCTTCTTGAGGGGGTAGCCTATCATCAAGCTGAATATGCTCTCCTTGACCTGACCGGCATCCATGTAGCTGATACCCAAGTAGCAACCACGTTGGTTAGTGCCGCACGAGCCGCCGAACTCCTCGGCGCAGTTGTTGTTGTGACGGGTATAGCCCCGGCTATGGCACAAACGCTGGTCCATCTTGGGGCAGACTTGAGCACCATTGTTACGCGAAGTACCCTGCAAGAAGGGATACAGTATACCCTCAAGCGACAAGTCAACCAGCAAATCACCAGCACCAAACAAAAAAGTATAGCCCCCTAGCCACAAGGCTAGAGGGGGTAATCGCATATGGTGTAGACGAGATGAGATAGGACAGGATAGCGTGTTTGTCACATTCCTGTCCAACAATCAATCAAGGCAAGGCAAACCTCTACGGACCAAGCACCTCAGAGAGGGTACGCGCCTCTAGCCCCCGCTCTTCAAGTTCAGAGACCATTGTAGGCAAGGCTTCTATTACCTCATCTGAACAATGCATCAAGACGATAGATGCTGGAAGTTCCTCTTCTGGTAGGGCAGTGGTAAGACGCTCTACCAACCCCGCAGCAGTCTGCGTTTCCTCTTCGTAATCTAGGAGATTGAGATTCCAGTAGATGGGAATATACCCGTTTGCTATGACCAGCGATGTTGCATGATCATTCGATTCTCCAAAGGGAAAGCGAAAATAGGGCCGTAAGGTAACTTCTTCCCCCGCTGCTTCTTGTACTTTCTGCTCCGTGCGGGTTAATTGCTCAACGATTTCTTCGTCCGTTATCTGGGTGAAATTGGGGTGGGAGAAGGAATGATTACCTAGCTCATGCCCATCTGCTACCACACGCTGCACCTGTTCCGGGTTATTGCCAATGGTATCACCATGGATAAAGAAGGTCACTTGGGCATCCGTAGTCGCTATGGCATCAAGCGTTGCTTCCCCATGCACATCAAATGTCCCACAGTCTATCGTCAATGCCACCCAGGGTTGGCTCGTGTTCCCCTTGACCACGCCGAGGTTGGCTTCTGTAAGGGTGCTGGTCTGCCCTACCAGTTTGGGAATGATAAGCTCACGCCCAACAGGTTGCTCTTGGTCTGAGAGCCGGTTATATTGCATCAGTAAATCGAGGGTCGTTCCCCCTTGCTCGCTAATTGAAGCCAGGGAATCATCCTCTCCCACCCGGTAGGCAAAGTAGTAGTCTACATCGCTCAAGTCCAACGGCTCTTTAGGTGTTGTCGTTGTCTGTATTGGGGTAGCTTCTGCTCGTGCATCATACGTAGGCAAGCCGGTAGGGGTGCGAGTTTCCGGTTCCACAGTAACAAAGGTCACGGTTACTGGCACGATGGTTTCTAGGGTTGTGGTTGCCGGCAGGGTAGGAAGCTTGCTCGTAGGTGTGGTGGCTATGGCTGTTTCCATACGGGTACGAGTTGTCGTTGCTTCCCTTGCCGGTGAATCAGCTGTTGTTACTGCTACCGCTACGGTTGTTGGCGTGTTGGTTTGTGTCGGTAGTGTTTGGGGAGTTGTGAGTGTTTGTGTCTCTTCAGAAGAGACTGTGGTAGCACTCGACGGTGTGGAGCGCATACTCTGGACAACGCCCCCAATAGCTGCGCCTAATAAGAGCGCACCCAAAACGATAATAGCAACATGGATATTTCGCAAGCTCTTGTCTGACATAAATATTCCCCCTTTTTGTGAATTGCTTTTATATACTATAATACCATAAGTTTTAGCAGAAGAGGGGACTATTGGACAATTGTTGGATGGTGATCCTATAGTTCCCTATTTGCCCCCATCCCCTTGCCTCCGCGGTGGGACGCGGGGCAAGGGGATGGGGGTTGCACGGAGCGACCCTCTCCCCCTTGCCCCCTCTCCCATTCCAGGGCGAGGGGAGGAGATCGTCTGATTCGAGCCGTGAGGGGCAACGAGCGGATGTCTACGGGCAGGAGGAACGGGTGTTCTGTGCGGTGCCCGGCTTTTAGCGCAAGCTAACAAACGTCAACCCCTGAATAACCCCCTCTATCAACATGAGGAAAGGACGGGGATACAACCCCATAACCAAGCAGACGCTCAACAGCAAAATAGCCAAGATAGCCGTGCCGCGTGGTTCAGGGGCGAGCCGCCGCGCCGCCACCTGCTCCATTTCGCTGTCCTCTGTCAACGCAGATTGGGGCGCGGCTGAACCGCTGGATGGACCGAGGAGCCAATGGGAAGCGACCCGTACCAGTGCCAACACTGCAATCACCGTTGCCAACAACAAGGGCAATAGCTCAACCCACCCATGCTGTGATGCCGCCTGATAAATAAGCATCTTGCCAGCAAAGCCGCTCAATGGTGGCACACCAAGCAATGCCAGCCCGCCCCCAAGAAACGCCGTCCCCGCAATGGGCCATCGCCGCAGGAGGTCGCGCCGCTCAATGCCGGGTGGTCGCCCGTCAGGACGCTCCAGCATTCCCAAACTGACAAACAACAGGAATGTCACAAACACCTGGTTGAGGGCTTCAAAGAGCGCACCCGTCAAGCCTGCCACCGACACTGAAGCTAGTCCATAGAAAATGAGACCGCTATTGTACATCAGCAGGTAGGCAAGGGTGCGCCGCACTGTTGGCTGATTAAGGCTCATTATCGCTGCTAGGATGCTGGTAGCCAAGCCGCCAAATCGCAATAGCACAATACCGGTGGGGTTTTCTGTTACGAGGATGGGGAACCGCTGGAAGGCGAGAATAAGCACAATCAAGCTGGTGGTATTGATGACGGCGATAATCAGTGCCGACACCATCGGGGCAGCATCTTCTACCACATCTGGCAACCACGTATGGAAGGGGATTAACGCTAGACGCAGTGCAAACCCCGCGACTAACAATGCCAGTATAAACCGCGCTAACGGGATACGCCCCGGCAACTCGCCGGGCTTGTAGATGTCTGCCAGAATAAAGCTCAGGTAGACCAGCACCCCTGCCAGCACCATGAGAATCAGGTACTTGAGCGCAGAGGCAAGCACCCGCGTACTCACCAACACCCCCGCCCCGGCTGGCAGGTCTACAATCGCCAACACTGCGGCTATGCCTGCCCACACAAGCAATAGCGATACAATAAACGGCTCTTGCAACAGCAGGATCATAGAAACGAACACGAGGATGAGCAACGTTACAGGGATAAAGTTCTCGCCATGTGGCACATGAAGGGCAGTGAGAAAGGCGAAGATGCCGATGCCAAGAAAGACCAGCATAAATAGCCGGGTGAGTTCATTCAGTGCCAGCGTGATGCCAAGCAAGCGGGCAGGTTCATCTAATGGCAACTGGACTACCAACGCAATCTGGGTAAGCACGGCTGCTACCGCTGCCACAACAACCAGCGTGGTTCGTTTTCGCAGCACAAAGCAGCTTGCTGCCATTGAAACGGGAAAAAAGATAAGCAACAAATAGAGCATCAGGTTCTCTTGTATAGCTCGCTTAATTCAAGCGTCTTGAGACGACCATACAGTAAGCCGCTAAGATAGGATACCACAAGTGCCAACAGAATTGTCACCAGACTGAGCAGTGCTAATGGCACGATACCCACGCCGCTGGCTTCTTGCGTACTCAGCACGGTGGTATAGAGAAAGTCTATGCTGCTGATACTAAGCAGTAAGCCTAACCCTATCTTGAGCAAATCGCCAGCCGTAGCCAGCGTGAACAGCCCGGTGAGGATAAGCCAGTACCATGCGAAATCTACGCCGGGCGAGGTGGCGATGGGGTACATCCGGGGCAGGGTGAGGCTGGCTATCAATGCCAGCACCATTGCCCAAAATGGCAACACGTAGTCTGCCAACTTAAAGGGTTCAGTTGCCTGTTGTCGTTGCACCGCACGGGCTGCTCGCCGTAGCTCCGCCAACCCAAACTCGTCCAGGTCTTCTAGCCCATACTCGCGGGAGAAGGTGACGGCGGTTAGGGTAAGCATAGCGGTCACGGCAAGCCCGGTAATGAGCTTGACCACGACAATGCTACTGATACCGACCCCGAACAGGTGCCAGTCTGGTGTAAGAAACTCCTGCTGCGCTAGAAACAGCGTCAGGAAGAGATAGTTGAGCAGCAGAGCAGGGAAGGTGCGCCGCCAATCACGCAACAACAGCACCACCGCTGCACTTATCGCTATGCCTATCAGTAATATATTGCCTGGTAATATCATAAACGATCCTTAAAAACCTAATTGTATCAATGGCTCTATTACCCCGCTCCCCCTCGCCCCGCGTCCCATTCCAGGGTGAGGGGGAGTCGCCACCTGCTCGGTTCCCCTTCTCCCGCTTGCGGGGGAAGGGCAGGGGAGGGGGTTGACCGGTGAATCATTTCTCTCTTAACATCCCCCTGTCCTCTGTAAACCCCTGCCCCCCGTCAGGGCGCACCGCCGTGCGCCCCTACTAACACCCACACGGGGAGGGTCGGGGGATGGGGGAATATTCCTTTCATGGTACGATTTTACCATAACTCTGAATCGATACCGAGAATAAGTACTGGTATATCAATATTAGAAACCCCACGGTGTTCCAAGTCCCAAACAAACTGTTCGAAATAGGAAACACCAGAAGACATATCTTGGGCAAATCGTCGAATGGGAACAATCTCTATCCCAACATCAATAAACCCTAGATTGTGAAAAATAGTCATCTTGGCAGCAACATTGTAGACCATAAAGGCATATTTACCAACCGGCGATAATCACCTCTTTTCCTCCCGTTGCTCACCCAACCACTCCGGTGGCACCTGGGCTACCTTCTCCCTTCCGGTAGGTTGGTGTACCGGCTTGCCCAAAGGCCGGTAGCGGAGTGTGCCAGCATAGAGGTCTATTATGCGCTGCTTGGCAATGGAGATATATGCTGCTTCCTTTTCGTACCCCATAGCCCGCCGCCCATGCATTAATGCTGCCAACAAAGCACTACCAGAACCGCTAAATGGGTCAACAACCCAGTCATCCTCATTGGTCAGAGCAAGGATGCAACGTTCAACCAGTTCAATAGGAAATTGGCAAGGATGGAGAGTCTTTTCGGTGTGGTTTGCTTTAACATTGGGAATATTCCACAAAGCGGTCTCCCAATCTTGCACAACAATTTTCCAAATATCCGAGGGATTTTTGCCCAACGGATTACCGCTTGGGGTACCGTATTTTTCCCCTTTCCGAAAGTGCCGTTTGCCAGGATATTTGGATGGGACTCGCACTGGGTCTAGGTTAAAGGTATAGCTGTCTGTTTTGGTAAACCAAAGCAATGTTTCATACCGCCCGGAAAACCGCTTTGAGGCATGCAATCCGTGGTCAAAGTGCCAAATGATACGGTTTCGCAATTTCAGCTTGTGTTGCTTGAATAGGGGATAATACAGGATGTCTAACGGGATAACCTCCCCTTTGCTAACGTAGTTGCCTACTTGCCAACACAGCGAACCTTGCGGCGACAACACCCGGATGATCTCTTGCAAGATGGGGGCAAGAGCCACCAAGTAATCGTCTATGGTTGTTGCCTCCTCATATACCTTGCCAAGATTATAGGGGGGAGAAGTTATGATTAGCTGTACCGTATCGTCTGGGATTGCCCGAAGACCATCCAGACAGTCACCGTGATACAGCACAATTTCTGCTTTTGGTTGAAAAGTATCGTGTATGATAGGCTTGTTTGGGTTACTATTCGACTGATTCAGAAAAGATGATTGCATAATCTTCTAGTACTGTTGATTTATCTATCATTGAGCCGTTGCATGCCCCATCCCCTTCGGGCAGCCCCTATCCCCTAGCCCCGCGTCCCACCGAGGGGAGCAGGGGAATGAGCGGCTCCCCCTCGCCCTGTATGGGAGCGGGGGCAGAGGGAGCGGATCATAACGTAGTGGGTTTTGCTCAGCATGCCCTACCCTTGTAAAGAGAGGGTAGGGGAGAGAGGGAAATAAAAAAGGGGGCTTTGCCCCGTCTGAACTACCTCTGAAAGGGGACAGGCGGAGAAGCAAGGTAGCAGCTCTTTTAGAACGGCGAATCCTCGTAAAACAGCATCAGCGACTCCATCGCCTCGCTTGCTGCTTCACTACGGGCTTTGTTCCTATGCTGTATCAAACGATTGAGGGTGCGTTTAGCTTGCTGCCCTCCGATTTCCCCCAACGCTAGGATAGCAGCAATCGCTACCTCAATATCTTCATCTTCGGTCAGCGGCACCAACTTTTCTACAAACGACCTTCCCATATCGGCAAACTCCCCCGCTGCCTGTGCCGCCTCAAAGCGCAACGCAGGTATTGGACTCGTAAGCTCCTGCTGAATAGTTGCCAGCCACCGCTTGTCCATTGAGCGGCCCATTGCTAACAAGGCACTCTCGCGCATTTGCTGATCAGTATGGGCATACGCTTGGGCTATCTCCTCATGGACATTGGGTTTATCGCTAAAGTATGCCAAACTCTCCAACGCTCGCCGCCGCACTTGGATGGGATAATTGTTCTGCTGAACCTTTTGCAAAAGGGTAGTATAGACGAGTTCGGCTATTTCCTCGGTAATCTCTTCTATGAGCGCAAGGGATGCAAAATAGCTCAAGGAAAGCATGACCGCTTCTTGCACTTCCAGCGATTCATCATCCACAAGTTCAAGCATCCGCCGTAAGATAGGGATATTTGCCTCTTGCCAAAGCCCCTCTACCGCTATCGTCCGTATGGTGGGTATGGGATCATCCAAACATGCCACATAGAATGCTTGAAAATCAAACTCACTGGTCGTTTCATCAATCATTGCCATTTCACGAAGGATAGGTATGCGGCGTTCGTCTGGTATCTGCAGCCAGACTTGCCACAAGGGGGCGACATCTTGCGCGGTAAGATGCGAAAAGATACGCAAGCCCTCATGGGAGAAGGGTTCTTGCGTATCTGCCAACGTTTGTAAATAAGCCACAGGGTCTTTTTGGTAATTACTCGTCATCATCATCACCATAGGACCAACGGCGACCTCCGACAATATACCCTTCGTCTTCTAACTCTTCATCATCATCATCTTCCTCTACCGGTTCTGGTTCCGGTTTGTAGAAGCAGGTATCAGCGTCTAGCTCATCAACAGCAAATTCCTCTTCCTCGTCAATGAGTACACGCAAGTAGGATATTGACGCAGGACGCAGGACATTGTATGCTCGATGCAAATCTTGGATATTGAGGCGATAGTAAGGTTCATCCCGCGAGCCTATCTGGTCGCCAAAGACTTCAAAGATATGCTTGAGTACCACATCTGCCTTGCGCCGCTCACCCATCGGTAGCGACTTGAGGTTTTTCAGCTTGCCAAACCGCTGCTGAGAGATAATTTGGTCTTCATCTACAGCGCAGTAAAACTCCATGGTAGAGAAGGCAAATTTATTTTTCTTCTCATCTAGCGTAAGCAACCGCTCACTGGTTGGGGAAATTTCCTCATAGGTGATGGTGAAGACGTGTGGCTCCTCGGTGCGGGTCAGCGTGATAAGTGCCCCCGCAACCAGATGCTCATGAAAGAAACTCTCAAATCCCTGGAGCCATCCCCCACGGTTGCCAGCTGGGTAGCGCAATTCAACCAGGAAGGTCATATAGTGCTGTGGGGCTTCAATACGCAATACAGCACTGCGCTGCTCTGCCAGCATAGGAGCAGGGAAAAGGGCTTCCAAACTCTTGTCAAGCGGGAGAATACCATACTCCCACTCAAAAAAGGTCAACAATCGATTGACCATACCGGTTGCTTTAATGTAATCAACGCTCTGTCCTTCCAAGCTATCGTCATAGGGTTCTGTCAGAAAATTAGCCAACTGCCCCATTTCGCTAATCTTTACCCGCTTGGTCTTGGTAATCGTCAAGCCTTTGGTAGACCAGAGACGCGCCCCTTCCACCCCCACAAATTCAAAGTCCTTTTCTCGGCTCAACCGGTAGTTGAGCGAAAAACGAAACCCCTCATAGTCCGCCTGGCGGGGGTTGTGATAGTAGAGGTCGGCTATGATAGCGGTATCCAACAGCGGCTCACCCACTTCTATGATATAGTCACGGATGCGGCGCAGGTCATTTTTGCCCATACTGACAACACCTGCTTCTGGATAGAAGCATCGCCCAAAGGAGACAATCCTTCGTAGGGGGTCTTCTTCTAGCTGTTCAATAATCGTCCTTCGTAACAGATCGCCATGTCGCTGGAGCAGATCTGGTGTTGGTTTGCTCAAGTCTATCTGGGTGCCATTTGGCATCGTCAAAGCAACCTTGGGGTCTATGACTTCTACCGGCTCTGCTTGTTCGGCTTCGCCCTCCTGACCAGCAGCATCTGTCGCCCCCTCTGGAGCAGCCTCGGCTGCGCCCGTTTTCCCTTCTGCTGAGGCAGTCTGTGCGTCCCCATCCTCACCAGCAAGGCGAACAGCATCAATGTCTTCAGCCGGTTCACCAGCAATACCTTCGTCTGTTTCTGGCAAAGGTCGCTCAACAGGTACAGCAAATTCTGCTTGCTCCTGCCAATAGTCTGAAATGAGCACCGGCTCAACCGAGGTGAGCACAGGCCGCGAAGTTGAAAAAACGACACTCACATCATCCACCGGCAACGGGTTTTCTGGCTCATAAAACCGCTGGCGAAAGCTATGACGCGATTCTTCACGGGACGGTTGGTAGGTACCGGTGCGTGAGGTGATATAGAACACCTCATCGTCATCTTCCACACGATAGAAGACCTTACTATTCTCGCGCAGCGCAGCATCTATTTCTTGGGCTATATGCTGCTGGTCAGTCTTATGTATCGTAGCCAGATAATCTGACAGATTCTTGAGCGACTGACGAATAGGTGCGTCAGCTGCAAAGAAACTGCCTTGCATCTTCATAATCTGGAAGATTTCTTTTGCCAGTTCTTGTTGTTCAGATGTTCCCCTGAACACAGGTGTACTCATTGCTGTTCCTCCAGCACAAGCTCACGCAACATTTCCAAGTACTGCTCAAGCAGTACATCCAAATCTTGCGGCTCTCCAGTTGCCTTTAGCCACTGTACAAGGCTATCTATAGCTGTTTCTCCATAGACAATGGTTTTTACATCCATAGTACTGCTCTACTGCTACTTGGGTTTTCTCGGTTGTTCATTCTTGATTCTTGCACACCAAAAAATACCACAGGGAATTTCCGCTGGTCCGGGAGTGAATTATAGCATCCTGAAGCCTCCTATGCAAATGGTTACTCTTGGAGACTTTCTAATGCCAGCGCAAGTGCGCCAATAGCGATACTCTCTGTGCCAAGCACAGATTGCACAACGGGAATAGGACGGGCTAAGGCGGGGGCTAAATACTTATTGACCTGCTCGGTAATGGCTTGGAGAAACGGCTCACCCCCTATACGCACGACAATGCCCCCAAGCACGATCATTTCCGGGTCGAGCAGTGCCACAATGTGGGCTAACCGCATAGCGAGAATGTGGACCGTATCTCGTATCACCTCTTGGGCTACTGGGTGGTCGCCAAACATCTCTTCAAGGTTGTCGGTGGTGTAGCCCCGTTGTTCTGCTCGTTGGAGCAGACCAGTAATGGACACGAGATTTTCTAACGTTTCCGTGCCTTCGGGGTTGGCATCGCTCTTTTCAGCAATCGCATGCCCAATTTCGCCAGCAAGCGCATTTGCTCCGTGGTGTATGCGTCCATCTAGCACAATCCCCCCCCCTACCCCGCTGCTGAGATGTAGGTAAAAGAGGTTTGCACAACCATGCCCAATACCAAAGGTCGCCTCACCGAGGGCGGTTAGGTTGGCATCGTTGTCTACGAGCGTGACGGTATCAAAGGCTTGTTCAAAAGGGTCTTTGAGGGAAACATTGTGCCATTCGCTCATGCGCGGGGAGAGCAGCACTGTCCCTTTTTGCGGTTCTATTGGACTACCAAAGCCCACACCAACCCGTACCAAGTGACTAGCAGGAACATGATGTTCTTGGAGTAACTTGTGGGTTAAGTTCAGTGTAGTGCTAATCATACTCTCGCGGTCTTTTTGGTCAGCTGGTGTATGCACACTGGTATAGGTTTGGTTTTGGAGATCAACCAGTGCAGCACGTATCCCATAGCCGCCGAGGTCGATACCCAGCACATGCCCTTGAGAACCAAGTATGCCCCACCTATTCTCTGCCATACGTTCTTGTATGAGTTGCTGTGGTTCAGTCATAACGTTATTTGCTCCTTGCGTGTTTAACCTTCTATGCTAGTGATTATAGCACATCAAAGAGTTGTATGGCGAATTGGTAAAGAATGGTATAATACCAGGGGTTTTTGTGACCGCGCCTATACGAAGTATTGTATGCCCTCTCCTGGTGTTATAGATGGTACAAGATGGTTCTACCGAGCAGCAACCACTGGTAATGCTCGAAACGCTCTACCTTCCCTTTTTGGTCATTGTGGCAGCCTTTACCGTAGGGATTTTGCTTGACCTGTTGCTTACCCGAAGGATGCAACGTTACGGAAGCCTAACGGGTTGGCAAGCAGATCGAGTATTGGGCAATTCACTTCGCCAGATGCCCGTTATTTGGGCAACATTAGCGGGAGTGTATGCCAGTATTGTCTATACCCCGTTCAACACCGAGCAAATCGTTTTTTGGCAGCGGGTTTTGCTTGTGCCCTTCATTCTCTCTGTCACGATTTTTGTGATGCGGTTGGGGGTTGGGTTAATAGACTATTCCGGCGAAAAACAGGGGGGGGCTGCGGCTACCGTTTCGCTCTCTCGTAGTTTGCTCAAAGCCTTCATTATCCTCACCGGTATGCTCATTTTGCTGCAATCGCTTGGGGTGTCTATCACGCCAATTATCGCCGCCTTTGGTATTGGTGGTCTTGCCGTATCCCTGGCTATGGAAGAGACGCTCTCCAATGTTTTCTCTGGTCTCTATATCATTACTTCCAAGCAGGTACAACCAGGTGATTATGTGCGGATGAAGATAGATGAACGGGACCATATCAAGGGGTACATTATCGATATTACTTGGCGATGTACGAAAATCCGTATGGTTGCAGACCGCATGATGCCAGATGCCGAGCCGGGGGTTGTCACAGTCCCCAATTCACGGATGGCTTCTGACATTGTGATGATGCACTATCGCAACCAACGGGAAAAAGAGGTGCTCCTGCATGTGCAAATAACGAGTGGCGACAGTTTAGAGTACATAGAACGGCTTTTAGCCAAGATTGCCCAAGAGGTCATGCAAGAGGTGCTCCCTAAACCATCCCAAACCCAACCGGTGATACGATGTCGTGGCTTTTCTCCCACACATATCACGATGACGATTGCTGTCTATGCTGATGAATTAGCTGACCAGTATGCTATTCAGCATGAACTGATCAAGCGACTGTATGTCCACTATCGCCAGCAAGACGTTACCGTTACAGCGGCGCAAATGCTTGATGCACCTGCAGCATGGACGACCACGCTTCCCCTGCCCGCTGTGTCTCCCCAGGTTTCCGAAGGTGAGCAAGACTAACAGCAGGGTCATGGCAAAGTCACACAATGATCAAGATGAGAGCTCGTTACTACTAACGAGCGGAGGGTTAGGGAGAGTGGGTAATACTAAAGGTGTTCTATGCCAAGTGTACAACGACATGATGATATAGCGACAGTTAGTGCCGTAGTGATGGCACCGGTGAGCGGGGCAGCGTGGCTTGCCCTCGGCGGCACCCCCGAACAAGCTCTCACCAACACGGCGATCTTTATCGGCTCGCACCTTGCCTGTTCCTACTGGCTCAGTCCAGACCTAGATATTGATAGCGCGATTGACAACCGATGGGGAATTTTGGGGTTCCTCTGGAAACCGTATGAAAAAGCTGTTCCCCATCGTCATTGGCTGAGTCATTCTGGCTTTTCTGTTCTCTTGCGCTTGCTCTACCTGCTGGCAATTATCGTGATTGTTTTGCTCCTGCTCAACCAAGTATTTGCAGGGTTTTGGCACCAAGCCGTTGCTTGGGCAGAGCGTATGCTAGATGCCTACCCGTTGGAAATCGGGGTGTTTTTGCTTGGGGCAATAGTCAGTGATGCCATCCATACGATAAGCGATTACCTCTCGACTTCCTACAAGCGCAACGTGCGCCGCATGCCCCGCTTCCTTCGCAGAATCTTTACCTGGAGTTCTCGCCAGCGCAGAAAACGGAGGGTGCGCCGCCAGCGATGAGGCTATGTGCTTCCCCCACCGAGGGGAGCAGGGGAATGAACGGCTCCCCCCTTTGCCCCACGTCCCACTTTCCCACCCACAACATACAGAACAACCAGGTAGAGTATAATATCCCCAAGTTCACAAGATATAAGGGGATTTTCAAAGTTATGCCAAACTCTACCAATAATCACATCCTACGCCTACCTATGCTCATCGCCATTGTCGCCATTGTTACTATCGTTGCCCTCACCCTCGCCGCGTGCAGTGGGAGCAATGGCGGTGGCGGACAAGCACCCGTAGCGGGGGAGCAAACGACCATCACCTTTGCCGCGTGGGAGTATGAACACGCTGCCTACCAACCGCACATTACCGCATTTGAGGCAGATAATCCCAACATACACGTTGTTCTTGTCCCGATGGAAGACATCTTGCAACAGGAAGAGACAACCTCGCCGCTGATGATGCTGCGGCAAATGGTATCGAGGGCAGATACCGCCCCGGCTATCGGCTTCATGCCAGAAGCGATACAGCACGAATTGCTGCTTGACCTTGCCCCGCTTATGGATGCTGATACTGCATTTAGCCGTGAGGATTTTTACACAGGTGCGCTTGATTACTACGCCACCGATGGCAAGATATGGGTGTTGCCCCGATCCTTTCGTGGGCAGATTATGGCATACAACGCCAACCTTTTCGCTGCCAATGGGCTACAATCTCCCCAAGCTGGCGATAGTTGGCAAACGCTCTTTGCTGCTGCCGAGACGATAGCCGCTACTGGTGAGGGTTATTATGGCTTCTTTGATCCCTCAAAGGGCTACCTCACCTTGCTTGGCGCACTTGAGGCAAGCGGGGTAGACCTAACCACCCTCGCTGCAACCGATGTCGCTCTCACTAGCTCGCCTTTTGTAGAAGCCCTAGACCTTACCCATACGCTCATTGAGAGCGGCGCAGTGCTGGTCCAGGATTCTCCCATGCTCAATGACCTAACCGGGATGGAAAATACGGATGTACCGGCAACCACAACTGCCACAGACCCCCAATCACTGCTACAAACGGGGCATATTGGGTTATGGGATCATGAATATAGCCAGGTGCTCTACGGACCAGAGGGACCGCAACAACCAACCCCCTACCCCTTCACTATGGGAACAGTCCCCTATCCAGAGACAGACACGGGGTTTTTGAGCGGCAATGATGGCTATATCATCAGCAGCGGCACCCGCCATCCAGAAGCAGCATGGAAATGGATAGAGTATCTTTCTCGCCAACACCTGGAGACCAGTACAGAGCAGTATCTCCCCGTGAGCCAGATACCCGCTCGCGCTACGCTTGCCCAACAACGCGGCTATTGGGAGAGCCTAGATGAAACGACAGCCGAAGCCTACCAATGGACGCTTGCCCACGCTGGGTCTGCCTTTGCGACCCCAGACCCCAATGTTGCCAGTGCGCTGCTGTTTGCGCTTGATGAGGTGCGGCAGGGCAGCGAAAGTAGCGTAGCTCTGGGGGCGGCGCAGGCGGTGCTGGAGGAGCAAATGGTAGCACAGCAAGCGACTCCTCCGCCGACACAAGAGCCTGTCATCGTAGCGACTCCACAACCGGCAGAAGTGCCAGAAGGGGCAACGGCTATCACCTTTGCGGCAACCAACTTTAACCCGGCGGATATGCGCCAAGCGGCACGCGATTTTCAGGCGCAGCACAACAAGCTCTTTGTGCAGATACAGCCGGCTACATCCCCATCCGGTCCGCCTACATTGGCAACTCTCGCTCAAGGCAATGACTGTTTTGCTACTTTTGCGCGGCTCCAGAATGATGCAGAAGCGGCTTTGCTGCGCGACCTAGCACCAATGATTGCCAATGACGAACACCTTTCGCTTGACGACTACCCTGCCCCATTGACAACGCTGTACCAACACCATGGGCAACAGGTAGGCTTGCCCTATGCCTACGAGCTACGAACACTCTCCTACAATGCTACCGCGTTTCAGGCAGCCGGGCTTGCGCCACCTGATGCAACTTGGACTCCCGATGATTTCCTATCGGCGGCGCAAGCCCTGGTGGCAGATGGGGACATACCCTATGGCTACATGCCGATGGGCAGCGGGACAGAGGATCTGTTCTTTTTCATTCGGCAGTATGGTGGTCAACTTTTCACTGGCACAGGGCAAGAACTCCGCCCCAACTTCAATGACCCACAGGTTGTCGCAGCGATAGCATGGTATCTTGACCTCGCCCGTGTCCATCAGGTGATGCCCAGGGTGTCCTTCCCCTACCAGCGGAATGACATGCCTATGGATGGACAATATGACCATATCCAATCTGGCGAGGTGGGGATGTGGTTTGACTATGGCTATGGGATGTTCTCGGTACAGTCTGCGCTTGGCAGTGGGGAGGCAGCACCGCAGAGCTTTGAAGTAGGCGTTGCACCGCTGCCCGTGGGTGGGGGGGGCTTGGGAAGCGATGATGTCACCTTCTCCATTGGGCTATTCATCTCTGCTAACACTGCCCACCCCGAAGCATGCTGGCAGTGGCTCCGCTTCCTCAGCGAGCAGCCTTCCCTTGCCCGCTGGAGTACCCCTGCGCGGTTGTCGGTAGCCCATGCGGATACCTACCAAGCACAGACAGAACAGGATAGGGGGAAATTGATAGCAGTGTATGATGAGACCTTTGCGGCGACTAGTAAGCGGGGGATAGCATATCAGATTATCCCCGAATATGTGGAGACTTATTGGCTTCTTGAAGCTATCAACCGGGCGAGCCAAGATAGGGCTACCAATCAGGACGAGGCATCGTTAGCATCGGCATTGAGCGCAGCCCAACAGACAACAACGGCGTTTCTTGCCTGTGTTGCCGAGCAGGGTACACCGGGGCAGTGTGCGCGAGAAGTTGACCCCGATTACAACGGGTATTTGGTGGAGTAGCTAGGGAGTGAGACAGCGTTGACTAGGGGCAACTTTTAGCACAACGTCCCGTGGGCATTATTTGTTACTCTCTCGTAACACCACCGTCTACACTAGAGATAACGACAGATCAATCTTCTGTTACGTCATAGATAACCAATAAACGAAGACCACGTTAGTCAATGAAGACTCCATCCAGGTATGCTATGCCTTCTGCTATGTGGGGTCTTTTTACTATCTTAATAGCCCTAACGTTATAGGACTAAGAGAGAAGGCTAAGACGTGCAGAAGTCGTCATACAAGAAAGGAATCATGCTATGGCAACGCTCATCAAAGTTGACAACAAATTTATCAATCTGGATAACGTGACCGAAGTCCACAGCTATGATCTGCATGGCTGGAATGTTATTGTTTATTACGCTCAGGCTACCGGCAATAGTCACAACGGCAATGGTCACAACGGTAATGGTCACAGCGGTAATGGTCACAGCGGAGAGATCATCCAACAGGATTTTGAGCACTTCACTGGGCATGAAGCAGACGCATTGCGGGAGTGGCTAGAGCAGCATGCGACAGACGTGCTGGCTTGGCACAAGGCACACGAACGCAATATGACCATGTATAGCCGTGAAATAGCCTAAATAGCCTAAATAGCCTAAAATGTCATTCTCCTTCTTGTTTCTTCCCCGTTCCACATACCTCCCCCTCGTGGGGAGGTCGTATTTCCTTACATTAGCCGATGACCGCCATCCACCGGGATAATAACCCCACTGACAAAACGAGCACACGCAAGATAGACTACCGCATCCGCCACATCCTCCGCGCTACCCACCCGACCCAACAACGTGCTGGATCGTGCTTGCTCCCGCTGTTTGTCATCCCAATCTTCTGGCAACAGCACCGGTCCCGGTGCTACCCCATTTACGCGCACATCAGGCGCAAGATCACGCGCCAAGTTGCGGGTCAGCATAGCTAGGGCAGCTTTGCTTGCCAAATAGGGAGAATAGTTCTTCCCCGTTGTCTCAACCCCCACATCGGTAATGGTAATGAGCGACCCCTTCGCAGCCCGTAGGTGTGGGGCAGCCCGCTGCGCCAGAAAAAAGGTACTGCGAACATTGAGCGCAAAGAGATCATCCCACTGTTGGACAGAGACCCTACCCAACGGCATCCTCTCCCATATCCCCGCACTGCACACCAGCAGGTCTAGCCTACCCGCATGGTCAACCGCCTGGTCTATCAACGCCTCCGCCTCGGCAACCTCGGCAAGATTGGCTTGGATGGCAGTGGCTGTTGGTTGATACTCTTGGATCTCTTGCACCGTCTGGTTGGCTTGCTTATGGGAACGGTTGTAGTGTATGATGACGGTAGCACCATGTTGAGCCAATGCTAACGCAATAGCCCGCCCAACCCGATGCGCCCCACCTGTCACGAGCGCAACTGTAGAATCCAATTTCATTGGCATTTCTCCCTTCTCTCGGCAATTTCTGCTACAATAGATTCTCACTGGGTACACCCTATACCCTAACTCGTCATCGTTAGACATCAGGAGACCTCTGTTTATGTTAATCAAAAGTCTACGTATGCGTCTTATCCTATTGGCAATGGTGGCAATAGTACCACTTATTACCCTCATTGGCATCAACATTGTTGAGCAATTTCAGTATACCCGTCATACAAGCGAGCGCGAGGTGCTTCATCTGACCCAGACGTTTTCGTTGCAACAGGAGCAATTGATAGAAACGAGCCGCCAATTTCTCGTGTCGCTTGCCCATATCCCAAAAACCCACACTGCTGAGGAATGTTCTACCCATTTTGCCAATTTGCTCTCCAAGTCCCCATCCTATGCGAATATTGGAGCAATAGCCCCAAATGGGGATATTTTCTGTAGTGGCTTGCCCCAAGATCAAGTCATCAATGCAGCTGACCGCTCCTACTTTCAGCGTGTCGTTGAGACCGGCGATTTTGCCATTGGGGAATACCAGATAGGGCACATCACTGGTGAGCCTTCGATCAACTTTGGTTATCCTGTTTATAGTGAAGATGACAACCTCATTGCCGTAGTGTTTGTTGCGTTGAACCTTGATTGGGTAGCAGACTATGCAGCCCAACAGGATATACCCCAGGGGGCTACCCTTATGGTCATAGACCGCAAGGGGACAGTCCTTGCCACCTACCCCACGAATAGCAAGTACACCATTGGCAAGCCTTTTGAAGAGGAGGCAATCTTTGCCCAAATACAACAAAGCGACCAAGCCAATATGATTGAAGCCCCCTCAATGCAGGGGGAGCCAACGTTCTATGCCTTCTCGCCGCTTGGCACCTTTGCCGAAAGGGCTTATATGACCATTAGTATTCCCCAAAAAACCGTTTTTGCCACCGTCTATAATAAGCTCATCCGTGATGTCATCATCGTGATCATTATTGCCCTGGTTGCCTTTGTCATCTCATGGGTTGGTGTTCATCGGTTCATCACCACGCCTATCAAAAAGCTGGCACAGACAACCCACACCCTCGCTGATGGCGATATGAGTGCCCGTACCAGTATGACTTATGACGGCAGCGAAATAGGCGACCTTGCCAAATCGGTTGACCATATGGCAGAAACCCTCCAACAGCAGTACCAGCGGGTAACGGAGGAATCCTGCGAGCGTGAACGCCTGCAAGAAAAAGAACGCCAAGAACACGCTCGTATGCAAGCTACCATTAAATCCTATCTCGCCTTCATAGATGCGGTATCGCATGGCAACCTCACCGAGCGGCTTTTGCTGGAGCAGAATGATGCTATGGAGCAGGATAACATGCTAGGGCATCTCGGCGTGGGACTCAATAGTATGGTAGAAAGTTTGCACAGCATCACTACCCAAGTACAACAGGCGAGCAACGATATTTCAACTGCGGTTAGGGCTATCCTCGCTGCCACCACCCAACAGGCAAGTAGCACCTCTGAGCAATCAGCTGCCCTTGAGCAAACCAATACCACAATGGAGCAAATCCGCAATATCGTGCGGCAAAATATGCAACAAGCGACCCTCGTTGCCCAAGAGAGCCAGTCTGCCCTGCTCATTGCCCAACAAGGTACTGATGTGGTAGAAAAGACGGTAAGTGCCATAGAGCGTATTCATCAACAAATGCAGAGCATCGCCCAAACCATTCTGGGGTTGGCAGAACAGACGCAGGCAATTGGCAATATCACGACTACCGTTAGCGAACTTGCTGACCAGAGCAATATGTTGGCATTGAATGCTGCCATTGAAGCCGCCCGCGCTGGTGAGCAGGGCAAGAGTTTTGCTGTGGTCGCGCAGCAAGTGCGTGACCTAGCCGAGCGGTCTAAAGCGGCAACTGCCCAAGTACAAGACATCTTGGGGGAGATACAGCGGGCATCCAACGCCGCGGTTATGGTGACAGAGGAGGGAACAAAGGGCGTGGAAGCCGGCACAAATCAGGCACAGAAGGCTGGCGACATTATCCGCAGGATTGTCGCCGAGGTGGAGAGCGGCTCACAGGAAAATATCCAGATGGCATCTGCAACACAGCAGGCATCGGTAGGGCTAGACCAAATTGGACAAGCCCTCAACAGTATCCAACAAACGACCAAAGAGACGCTTACTGGCACACGCAAAACAGAAGAAACAGCCCGTATGCTGCATGAACTAGCCCAGAAGATGGAAGCGGCTATTACCTCATACCGGTTGTAGGGAGTACCCTCCCCCTCTTAGGGGTAGGTCAGGGGGGAAAAGCCCCCTATGGTATTCCCCGCTTCCCTCCTGCCCCCTCTCCCATAAAAGGGGATACCCTCTCCCCCCCTGCCCCCTCTCCCATAAAGGGCGACACCCTCTCCCCCTGCCCCCTCTCCCATAAAGGGCGACAACCCTCTCCCCCTGCCCCCTCTCCCATAAAGGGCGAGGGGGAGCCGTTCATT
>CAYPHM010000032.1:0-15354 GCA_964410555.1 uncultured Chloroflexaceae bacterium
AAGTTTGTCCTGATGGTTCCCCGGATGAAAATGTGTTTGATATACGGCAGGGGGTGGCTATTGGTATCTTTGTCAAGGAGCAAGGGAAATCTGGGACAACTACGATACACTATGCAGAACTTTGGGGCAGACGAACCGTAAAGTATACCCAACTTCTGTCCCAAGATGTCGCCACAACTCCCTGGAATGAACTATTCCCCACAGAGCCACATTTCTTCTTTGTTCCCAAAGTATTTCCCCTGGAAGAAGTCTATGTTACCTTACCTGGTAGCAAAGACATCTTCTCTACATATGGTTTAGGGGTAAAAACAGAGCGGGATAAAATAGGTATCCAATTATCCCGTGCTGAAATGGAGTCTGTCGTAGACGATTTCAGAACACTTGATGAGCAAACCTTGCGGGATAAGTATAATTTAGGAAAAGATAGTCGAGATTGGTCTATTGAAAAAGCTAAACAGGATGTTCTTACCAATACGGATGAGCAGCTCTTTCAAGTGATTTTATACCGCCCCTTTGATAAACGCCAGATTTGGTATAGTGGAACAACACGAGGATTGGTCGGAACACCTGGATACCCAACCATGTACCATATGGTATCTGGACAAAATATTGGACTGATAGTCACCCGACAAACAAAAGACCTATGGGGAATCTTCATTACCGATACGCTTTGTGGACACAAATCTTGTGCTGCTTACGACATTAATACCCTTTTCCCGCTCTACCTCTACCCCACTGAGCAAGAGGTAACAAGTGGGCTATATGCAGCGGGGGAACGCCGTCCCAACTTCTCCGCCCCCTTCGTTGCCGCTGTAGAGCAACGTTTGGGATTGACCTTTATCCCTGATGGTAGTGGCGACCTCACGACTACCATCGGTCCAGAGGACCTGTTCCACTATATGTATGCCGTCTTGCATAGCCCTACCTATCGCTCCCGCTATGCGGAGTTGCTCAAGATAGATTTCCCCCGTATTCCCCTCACCAGTGATACTGCCCTGTGCAAAACGCTGGTCGGCTATGGGGCAACTCTCGTTGACCTGCACCTGCTACGACTGCCTGGGAGCAGTGGCGTGGGCGGGGCGGGGGGCGCAGCCATCTTGCGCCAACCCAAAGAGCAGGGGGTAACACAGCATGGGGTGACGCAGGGACCAGTGGAACAGGTGACATACCACGAGCAAGACCAGCGGGTCATGATCGCCAAAAATCGGTACTTTGCGGGGATAGAGCCGGAAACGTGGGCAATGCAGATTGGCGGCTATCAACCATTGCACAAGTGGCTCAAAGACCGCAAGGGACGCACCCTCTCGTTTGACGATGCAATCCACTATATGCAGATGGTCATTGCCCTGCGGGAAACGCGGCGCGTGATGGGGGAGATTGACCAGGCGATACCTACGTTCCCGATAGGGTAGTATTGTTCCAAGCTTGCCCCTAACAACCCGTGCTATAATTGTTCCATTATCGTACATCTGTAGGGAGACCACTGAATGCCTATCACCACCTTTCTAACCAGCGTTGAAACTTTGCTTAACCAGGGAAATGCCACCGAACACAGCTACCGTCCTGCCCTCAAAACGCTGCTTGAAACGGTCCTTGTCGGCTATACCGCGACCAATGAACCGCAACACGCAGCCTATGGCGCACCCGATTTCGTTGTTCACCAGCACACGACCCCCATTGGTCACGTTGAGGCGAAGAACATTGGGGTTGATCTGCTATCCATCATTGCCGATAGCGAGCGGGAGATGCCCAAAACCGTCAATGGCAAGCAACTCAAACGGTACCGGGCTGCTTTGCCCAATTTGCTCTACACCGATGGGTTAGCATGGTACTGGTTTGTTGCCGGGGAATTGCGGTATGCAGAACCTGTGCGTATCGCTACCTGGCACAAGAACACCAAGAAACTCCAACGAAGCAACACGTCTGCAACCGACCTCACCACCCTGCTCCAGCAGTTTGCTGCCCATACTGCCATGCTTATTGGCACACCCAAAGACCTAGCCCAACGCCTTGCCCATATCGCCCGCTGGTTGGATGAGGTGATGGTCGACATCCTGACGGATACGCACACCCCTAGCGCGTTGCACCAACAACTTGCCGCCTTTAAGCAAACGCTGCTCCCGACCATTACCCCCACCGAATTTGCCGATATGTACGCGCAAACGCTGGTCTATGGGTTGTTTGCCGCACGGGTTGCCGCGCCAGATAACGTGTCGTTTACCCGCTATGATGCGGTGCAATACATCCCCCGTACTAATCCCTTTCTCCAGGAAATGTTCTACCACATAGCGGGACCCAAACTCGATGCCCGCATTGTTTGGTTAGTGGATGATTGCGTTCGGTTGTTAGCCCATACCGATATGGCGGAAGTGTTGCGGGACTTTGGCAAGGCAACCAAGCAGGAAGACCCGGTAGTCCACTTCTACGAGACCTTCCTCGCCGCCTACGACCCAAAGACCCGTGAGATGCGGGGAGTATATTACACACCAGAGCCAGTGGTCAGCTATATGGTGCGCTCCATAGACCATCTGCTCCACACCCGCTTTGGCAAGACGATGGGGCTTGCGGATGGGGAAACACTTATTCTCGACCCTGCCACGGGTACGGCAACCTTCTTACACGCGGTTGTTCAGCACATCTATAGCACCCTAGAAAAGATGGGCATGGATGATACGTGGAATCAGTACGTCCCGGAGAAGCTGTTGCCGCGGTTATTTGGCTTTGAACTGCTGATGGCTCCCTACACCATAGCCCACTTGAAATTGAGTATGTTGTTGCAGCAGTTGGGGTATACCTTTGGGCATGAAGAACGATTGGGTATCTACCTGACCAACGCACTGATAGAATTGCCAGCAGGACAAACCACGTTGCCCTTTTTGGATTTTCTTGTGGAAGAGGGCAACCAAGCCCGTGCTATTAAACAGGAGAAACCGGTGATGGTGGTGTTAGGCAATCCGCCCTACTCTAACTATGGGATGCTGAATAAGGGGGAGTGGATACAGGATCAACTACAAGACTACAAACAGGGGTTACGGGAAAGAAAACTCAACCTCGACGATGACTTTATCAAGTTTATGCGGTTTGGGCAGTGGCGTATTGAGCAAACGGGGGAAGGGATACTGGCATTTATTACCAGTAATACCTACATTGATGGGATAACCCATCGGCGAATGCGGGAATCGCTCATGGAAACGTTCACAGACATCTATATCCTGAATTTGCATGGGAATAGCAGAAAGAAAGAAGTTTGTCCTGATGGTTCCCCGGATGAAAATGTGTTTGATATACGGCAGGGGGTAGCGATTGGTATTTTTGTCAAGGAACAAGGGAAATCTGGGACAACTACGATACACTATGCAGAACTCTGGGGGAAAAGAGTAAAGAAATACCAGACATTACTCGACACCGATGTAGCTTCAACCCTATGGGAGGAACTTTTACCAGCTAGGGATGATTTCTTCTTTTATCCAAGTCCTATTGCCCCTGTTGACTATGCTTCTCTTTGGGTACTCAATGATTGTATGCAAGGCATATCCGGTATAGAGACGAAACGCAATCAATTTGCGCTTGATTTCAATAAAGAACCCTTAATTGAACGCCTGAAAGTATTTGCGTATGGTAATCAGTCTATTGATGATCTGAAACAAACGTATAATCTGCGGGATAATGAATGGGATGTATCTCAAGCTAGAATCCAATTTGCCCTAGAACCCAATTGGCAAGAAAGCATTACCGCCTGTCTGCATCGTCCATTTGACAAACGATGGCTCATATATCATGCGCTTATTATTTCGCGTCAACGTGGGGCAATAATGGCAGGCTTACGCCAAGAAAACTGTGCTATTATTGCGGCAAGACAAACCAAAGAAGATTTTGGCGTTTTTGTGTCAGATACCATTTGTACCCACAAAATTGTTACGGTATATGACCTCAGCTTTGCGTTCCCGCTCTATCTCTACCCCACTGAGCAAGAGGTAACAAGTGGGCTATATGCAGCGGGGGAACGCCGTCCCAACTTCTCTGCCCCCTTCATTGCCGCTGTAGAACAACGCTTGGGATTGACCTTCATCCCTGATGGCAGCGGCGACCTCACGACTACCATAGGTCCAGAGGATGTGTTTCACTATATGTATGCCGTCTTGCATAGCCCTACCTATCGGTCCCGCTATGCGGAGTTGCTCAAGATAGATTTCCCCCGTATTCCCCTTACCAGTGATACTGCCCTGTGCAAAACGTTGGTAAGCTATGGGGCAACGCTCGTTGACCTACACCTGCTACGGCTGCCTGGAAGCGGTGGCGTGGGCGGGGCAGGGGGCGCAGCCATCTTGCGCCAACCCAAAGAGCAGGGGGTAACACAGCATGGGGTGACGCAGGGACCAGTGGAACAGGTGACATACCACGAGCAAGACCAGCGGGTCATGATCGCCAAAAATCGGTACTTTGCGGGGATAGAGCCGGAAACGTGGGCAATGCAGATTGGCGGCTATCAACCATTGCACAAGTGGCTCAAAGACCGCAAGGGACGCACCCTCTCGTTTGACGATGCAATCCACTATATGCAGATGGTCATTGCCCTGCGGGAGACACGGCGCGTGATGGGGGAGATTGACCAAGTGATTCCTGCGTTTCCGATAGGATAACGTAGGGGAATTAGGCTGAGTATTGGATAACGTCTTCCCTAGTACGGACTTCAACTAGCTGCCGCTTGTCTCTCTTCTTCTCTTCTATAAGCAGTCAAAAGTATTTCAGGGTAAGCAAGCAGGGGCATTACCTCTGTGCTCGTGCGAGGTTGCCCTTAACCAAACCCGCACGAGCAGTACAGCATACGGTCAATTAACAGGAGGTTTGCTACCAAATTGGTATGAAAGCCTCCCCGCCCCCACTATGGGTATATTTCAAAGGTAATATCATGTTGCACTAAACTCTTGTCGCCCTTCGCATACATATGCCACGTCCCTGGTGCGCCATCTTCAGGCGTTCCCCAATTCCAATACGCCACCCCCGCCTCATCGGTCATGACTTTATACTTATGCTTACGATACTCTGTCCCATCGGGGGCAACCGCCCAAAAATAGACCGTCTCGCGGGAAGGATACCCCCCCGCCTTGAACGCAAACCTCGTCCCTGGCGTACCTGCTAATGGGTCTACTGCCGCTACATCAGCACTAGACGGTGCCGCAGGAGCAGGCTCTTGTGGCTGAGGTGCTGACGGTTGCTGTGGCTGTGCTGACGGTGCAGGTTGCGGCAGCTGTGCCGTGCCATCCCCTATGACTTCAAAGACAATCACATGCTCCAACTCCACCGAATCACCAAGCGCATGCATCTGCCAGATACCGGGCGTTGCATCATCGGGGGTCTTCCAATTCCAATACGCCACCCCCGCCTCATCGGTCATGACTTTATACTTATGCTTACGATACTCTGTCCCATCGGGGGCAACCGCCCAAAAATAGACCGTCTCGCGGGAAGGATACCCCCCCGCCTTGAACGCAAACCGTGCCCCAGGCATATCCGCCGGTGGGTCTACCGCTACATCCGGTGAATTGGTGGGGGCAGAAGGAACCGTCGATGCCACTGGAACAGACGGGTTGTTGTGGTCATTGTTACTACTTGGCTGCTGCGGCATAGGGGCAGGTGGTGTGCCTGCCGGTGCTGTTGGGTCAAGCAATTGAAAATAAATGACGTGCTCTAAGACTACCGAATCACCAAGCACATGCATCTGCCAGATACCAGGCATTGCATCATCGGGGGTCTTCCAATTCCAATACGCCACCCCTGCCTCATCAGTCATGACCTCATACTTGTCTTTGCGATATTCCGTCCCATCGGGGGCAACCGCCCAAAAATAGACCGTCTCGCGGGCAGGATACCCCCCCGCCTTGAACGCAAATCGCGCCCCAGGCATATCCGCCGGTGGGTCTACCGCAACATCGGCATTATTTGCTGGCAACACCGACGGTTGATGAGCTACCGGCGGCTGCACAACGGCAGGCGATGGGGCAGATATTGTGGCACTAGGGTCAGTCACCTGAAAATAGATGACGTGCTCAAGTTCGCTCTTGTCCCCAAGCGCATGCATCTGCCAAATACCCGGTAGAGCATCTTCTGGTGTCCTCCAATTCCAATAGGCTACCCCAGACTGGTCAGACATGATGGTATACTTGTCACTCTCGATCCGCTCCCCATTTGGGGTGACAATCCAGAACGTGACCAACTCACGGGCAGGGTAGCCTGCCGCCTTGAACGCAAACCGCGATCCCGGTGGTCCAGAGATCGGCTCTATCCCCACGTCCGTCGAGTTTTCTGGAAGCACAGCGGGTTGTGGGGGAGCAATGGGGGCAGCGGCAGCAGGCTGCTGTTGTGCTGGTTGTGGAGCTGGCTGTGGGTTGTAGAAGGTCACTTGTGGTATGGCTGTAGGGTCGCCAAGCTCAAAGTAAATGATATGCTCAAAGTTACTGATATTGTGCTTGGCGTGCATCTCCCAAACCCCCACAACACCGTCATCAGGGGTCTTCCAATTCCAATAGGCAACCCCTGATTCATTTGCCCGTATGCGATAATTGTCATTATCATAGACCTCACCGTTGGGGTCTACCGCCCAAAAGAACACTGTAGCCCGTTTAGGATAACCCTCGGCTGAGAAGGCGAAGCGCGATCCTGGGGCAGCGATAATAGGTTCAAGCGCAACGAAGGGGCTATTAGTGCCGTGAGGCAAATCGGGAAACTCCTGGGGCGGGGGCAGATTTTGCGTTCTTTGGGGGGCATTGGGGTCACGGACTTCAAAGTAAATAACCTTCTTGACCTGCGCTGTCTGTCCCCGCGCTACCATAGTCCATGTTCCCTGGACTGCATTTTCTGGTGTACTCCAATTCCAATACGCCACGCCTACCTCGTTGGACTTGATGAGGTATTTGTCCTTCTCATAGTTGGTTCCCTGTGGGTCTGAAGCCCAAAACTTAATCGTTTCACCGGGTGGGAATCCCCCGGCAGAGAAGGCGAAGCGTGTACCAGGTGGACCTTCGGGTGGCTCAACGGCAACATCCGAGTCATTGCGCTGTTCTGGTTGGTCTGGCACAACAGCAGGTTTGGTAGTGATAGTCGGGTTGCTAGGATCGCCTATCTCAAACGGTATGAGCCGCTCCGTCTGGCTATCCTCACCTTTGGCTACCGCAGTCCAGATACCGGGAATGGCATTTTCTGGCGATTGCCAATTCCAGTCGGCGCGGTCTCCATTTGCTGTGACAACATAGAGATAGCGGTTTTCCACAATAGAGCCATCTGGTGCGTTAAACCAATAGCCGACCTTTTCCCGCTCATTGAACCCTCTGGCAAAAAAAGCAAACTTGGTGCCAGCTTCTCCCACCTGTGGAGCCACCGCCTTTTCCGTAGAACGGATATTTTCTGCGTCCTCGTCAACAATAGGCGCAACCCCTTCGGGCAAATAGATGTCAAAGTAGAGCACCCGTTGTACCCCACTTTCGCGCCCCTTAATAGTGGCGGTCCATGTGCCAGGCATTGCATCATAGGGAGACTTCCAGGAAATATCTACCCGTCCATCTCTGGAATGAATAATGTTTTCTGGCGTGGTGATGATGTCCCCTTCTGGTGAGGTAAACCAATATGCCACCTGCTCCCGTTCGTCGTAGCCGTAGGCATAGAAGGCAAATTCTGTCCCAGGTGTCCCCTGGTGGGGAGAGACGTTTTGGTCAAGCACATCACTTATCGGGTCTTCTGCTTGTGTGGCAGCTTGAGGGTCATAGACAATCACCTCAAAGGTAATGACCGCTTGTTGTTTGCTTCTGATACCTTGAATAATGGCAGTCCATGTGCCAGGGGCAGCGTTGTGTGGCACCCGCCATTTCCAGTCTACCCGTCCCTCAAAAGCATGAATACGATAGTCTTTATCGTTACGATAAAGGGTACCGTCTGGTGCGTGAAACCAATAGCCAAGTTTTTCTTTGTCATCAAAGCCAACGGCAAAAAAGGCAAACTCCGTTCCAGCAGGCCCAGACTGTGGTTGTACTCCTTGTGTTGGTTCTTGGGCATGACTCTGGGGTGGGGTGGGCAAGGGGAGCATCACCGCCAATAGCATACAAATCATCATAAAGAAAAGTAGTGGTAGTTTTTTCATAGATGCTTTCTCCATAATTGTAGATACGGTCTCCTGCTTTTCATTGGTTCTTTTTGCTCATCCCGTGAATAGTTTTTGTCCATATACATCAACGAACCGAAACCATCCCCTGCCCCTTGCCCCATTTCTCACCGAGGGGAGCAGGGGGACAAACACCGGGCGGCTCCCCCTTGCCCTATTCGAGCCGTGAGGGTCAACGAGCGGATGTCTAGGGGCAGAGGGAACGGAAGAAATACCCTAATACACCTCAAAGGTTATCTCACGCTTAATCAAACTTTTATCACCCACTGCTATCATTGTCCAAGTCCCCGGTGTGCCATCTTCTGGCACACGCCAATTCCAATCGGCGCGTCCATCCTCGTTGGTCATCGTGTCATACTTGCTTTTGGCATATTCAGTGCCATCAGGCGAGATCGCCCGGTAGTGGACCGTCTCGCCGGGCGGGAAGCCGGTAGCATAGAAGAAGAAGCGTGTACCCGGTGTTCCTGCTGCCGGGTCTATCGCTATATCCCCCGGTACTGCTTGGGAGAGCATATCTGGGTTGCGTACCTCAAAATAGATGGTATGAGCTAGGGGGACCGAATCACCCATTGATTGCATATGCCAAATACCGTCCATAGCATCTTCCGGTACGCGCCAATGCCAGTAGGCATTGCCCATAGCATCAGTCAACGCAGTATATTTGCTCTTGTCATAGACGGTACCGTCAGGCGATGTCACCTGATAGGTGATGGTCTCGCCTGGGGGATAGCCGCCCGCACGAAATGCCACCTGTTGCCCAGGAATTGCCACAAGTGGCTCAACCGCTACGTCTGCCACGTTGGGCGGTAGGTCTGGGCGTGGTTCTAGCATAGCCGATTGAGAGGGCGTATCTGCTCCCGGTGAGGGGGGAGTACTTGGTGCCAATTGGGGGCTATTGGGGTCTATAATGGTGAAGTGAAAGATGACCTGATGCCCAGTTATCCACCCTTGCGCGACAGCTTTCCAAACACCGGGGCGGGCATCGTCAGGGGATACCCATTCCCAACGGACATGCCCTGTTTCCGAACTGACAACGTGTTTACCGGAATCACCATAGACTTTGCCGGTGGGATCATGAAACCAATACCCGATCTGCTCACTGCTGCCAAAACCAGTAGCGTTGAAGATGAACCGATCTCGCTGATAACCCGTTTCTGGTATTACCCCGTGATGGGGTTCAATATCCAACTCTGGCTCTGGTTCCACAAAATCGTCTGACGAAGCGGGGGGAGTATCACCGGTGGATGGGGCAGCCGGTGCAGGCATGCCTGCCGCAGGATCACCAACAATGAAGGGGACAATACTCTGTTTCTTGCTGCTTATGCCATAGGCAATGGCTGTCCAGTAGCCTTGAGGGGCATCCTGTGGTGATTGCCATGTCCAATCAGCACGACCATTGTAGGAATAGGTAATATAATCTACCTTATCCCCATAAATACGCCCATCGGGGGCATTGAACCAATAGCTAACCCGTTCATTGCCATCAAAGCCGGTAGCGTAAAAAGCAAACTCTGTCCCCGGCATGCCAGCGTGGGGCGCGACATTGTAATCGGGGGGAGTTCCTTGTGCTTGGGTGGGTATACTCGTGGGTAGGATCGCAAGTAGTCCAACAATGGTCAAGATGACCATAACCATACTACCACGAGAAATCCCGATTATAGGGTGTATCACACATCTACCTCCTCACTAATGCTTCTTGACCAGTACCATGACATAGGTTTTGAATATATCTGCCCTGATGTAGGAAACCTACGACTAGGTTTCCTACAAAACATCGGCACCTATTATAACATAAAAACACCGTGTCACTAGCCCTATGAGGACAATTTCAGGGGCATAGCAAAGTCGCACAATGATAAAGATTATAGCCCCTGCTTGCCCACCCTCGCCCCCTGCCCCCAAACATCCGCTCGTTGCCCCTCGCGGCTCGAATAGGGCAAGGGGGTACCGAACATATCCAACCGCACACGGGACATGTGCCTCTACACCCGCACATATCACACGAGGGGATGGGGGTTGCCTGAAGGGGGCAAAGGAAAGGATGGGAAAAGAATCACCCGTTGGGGTAGGGCAATGTCGCTTTACCACACACCCCACAACCGCACGGTAAAGTCTTGGGCGGCGGTGGCTATCTTCTGTCCATCTGGGGAAAAGATGACACTAGAGACGGTATCCGTATGCCCCTTGAGCGTGTGCAGCAGTTGCCCATCTTCCACCCGCCACAACCGGACCGTTCTATCCTTTGAGGAGGTAGCGAGCATCTGACCATCTGGCGAAAATGCCACATCTATCACGGGACCCTCGTGTCCTTCCATCGTGCGAATTTGCTCACCATTCTCTGCCTGCCACAGCTTGACTGTCGTGTCGTCAGAGACCGAGGCAATCAACTGCCCATTGGGGGAATAGCTGATGCTATAGACTGTCCCATCATGCCCATTGAGGGTGGTAATTAGCGATTGTTCTTGCACATCCCACAACCGCACCGTAGCATCCCGCGAGGATGAGGCAATGCGCTTGCCATAGGGTCCAAAGGTGACATCTACCACGCTGGCTTCATGCCCCGTGAAGGTATGGAGAAGATCACAGGACTGCATATCCCAAAGTTTAATTGTCGCATCCCAAGATGCTGAGGCAAGGTTCATTCCATCAGGTGAAAAGGCTACTCGCCAGACCTCTTGGGTATGCCCTTCAAAGCTGTAAATCAAGTTGCCATCGTTTACATCCCAAAGCTGTATCATATGGTGTTCGGAAGCCGCAGCCAACTTTTCGCCATCGGGCGAGAAGGCTAACCCCCACACATATTTCCCGCCAGTATCTACATATTGTATACCACCGCTACGGATATGCCACAAGACACAATTGCCATTGTAGTAGGCACCGGCGAGTATTTGACCATCTGGCGACCATGCAATGTTGTAGGAACCAATATCCCGTTGCTGGTCTATCTCTACCACATCAGCAGCATTTTCCGGGGCTACCGGAACCATCGGGGATACTTCACCAAAAAGCACATTACGAAAGGAAGCTATATCTGAGTAGCGGTCTTTCTCTGCCAGCGACATAGCAGCAGTAATACAGTAGGAACGATAGAGCGAAACGCTGGAGTTGAGACTACGGGGGGGCGGGATAGTTGCGGGGAGCATACTGATGCGCTCAATGGCAGATGCAGGGACGGTGCCCGTCAATAGGTGGTAGAGCGTAGACCCTAGTCCATACACATCTGTGCGCGGTCCCGTCTCGCCGCCCGTGACCAACTGCTCAGGCGCAGCATAGCCGGGCGAAAAGCCACTGACCGTTGTTTGATCCTGGGGGTGTCCATGCTTCGCAATGCCAAAGTCTACCAGTTTAATCAACCCATCCGGGGTCAGGCGAATGTTGGAAGGCTTGATGTCACGGTGAAATATCGGTGGGTCTTGCGTGTGCAAGTAGTGTAGCACATCACACACCTGCCACATATAGCTCAAAACCAGCGATTCCGGCATGGGGTCAGGATGTTTGTTGAGGATGTCGAGGAGACTTTGCCCAGGGACATACTCCATGACCAAATAGCCGCTGCCCTCAAACTCGAACATTTCGTAGTAGTGGGGGAGGTTTGGATGTTGAAGGTGTTGGAGCGTATGAAACTCGCGGCGAAAGATGAGTATATCCGCTGGATTGAAACTTTCTTTGAGGGCAACCGGGGCATTTCCTGGAGATCGCCTATCTTCAGCCAAATAGACAGCACCAAACCGCCCGCTTCCAATGCCCTGAATGATGCGGTATCGGTCTCGTACTACTTGACTGACGAGTTGGAGCGCAAAACGCAGCGGATTACCGCATGTGTGACATATTTGGGCTTCTGTGGGGTTGATAGCCCCACACCCTTCGCCTGTTCGCTGGTTGAGACAGACCAGCATAACAAATAGCCCTCCTCATTGCTCTGGTGATTGGCGTTTCTGTAGCCCACAGCATGATAGCATACCCTAGAGATAGATGCAATCTTGCCTTCGCTATATCGCTCAATGCCCTATGAGCATTGCTAAAGTTGGGTCTTGATAGTCGCTTTTAGCTGCTTGGTGATGGGCAATCCGTCTATTTCCCGGATGAGAACGGGGGTATCTTCTCCCCGCCGCGCCCGAAAGCGATAGATATTGACCAACACCGCTTCGATGCCATAGCGGGCTACTGTATCCGTAATGAGCGCGGTTAGCCCAAAGGCAACCCCACCACCAAGAAACCCTACGGGTCCCCCTAATGCTGCCAGCATCACCACTGATGGCGGACCTACGGTGAGGCTCACGCCACTGATAAGCAGAACGGAGATAACCCCAGGCAACCCTAATGCTGCAACTTTTCGTACCACTTCATCCATAACAATGCATCCCTAACTAGACAACCCACAAACAATGAGCAGGTACTAGACGTATTTCCCTATTGTACCATACGATCAAGCGTCAAAGCCGCCTAGCCCCCGCTCACGCAGGCTAACATAGCGTCCATGCCCAATAACGAGGTGGTCAAGTACATCTACTTCAAGCAGCTTGCCCGCCTCGACAATCTGGCGTGTCACAAGGACATCCTCTGTTGAGGGGGTAGGATCGCCGCTTGGGTGATTATGCACCACAATAACCGAAGCACTGTTGATCTTGATACCCTCTTTGAACACCTCGCTAATACGGACAACGGAACTGTGCAACGTGCCAACATAGACGGTATGTATCTTCAAGACGCGGTTTTTGGTATCGACATAGATAGCCCGAAGATGCTCTTGGTCCAGGTTGACCATCTCTATCTGCATCAGCTTTGCCACATCGGATGGCGACTTAATGAGCATACGCTCATCAAAGGAGAGGATCGCCAACCGCCGCCCTATCTCCAACGCTGCCTTGAGTTGTGCAACCTTTGCTGCCCCCATCCCATGCCGGTTGGCGATGTCTTGGAAGCCTGCCCGTTGCAGTCCGCGTAGCCCACCATACTCCGTCAGGAGCCACTGGGCAAGTTGGATGACGTTTAGCCCCGATACCCCCACCCGCAACAGAATTGCCAACAATTCGGCATCCGATAGGGCTTCTGGTCCATAATCGCGCAGTCGCTCGCGGGGGCGTTCATTATCCGGCATCTCGTTAATTCGCAAGTGATAGGTGGTCATAGTTGCGGAATGTTGCTCCTTTTCCTTTCTGCTGCTCGCCAGCAAGAAACTGCTCCATAGCGGCAATAAACTGTTCGGGTTGCTCTGCTAGGGCAGTGTGGGCTGCCCCGGCAATTGTTACCGTTTGGGCATGCGGCAGTGCTGCTGCTGCCTGCTGCATACAGCGGGGTGAGACGGCATCATACTGCCCACGCAGCAGGAGTGTCGGGATGGTAATGTGGGGTAGGTCTTGCATCAGGTTCTCGAACAAGAAGCCTTGCTGCACCCACTTGGTGACAGCATCATAGCTGTTGTATAGCCCCTCTTGCACCATCTCATCGGTATAGTCAGTGGATTTACGGGTAACATGCATGCTGCTTGCCAACAAACGGACTAGCGGCAGTGAGCGTTGTTGATGCAAAAGCCACCCTATCCCCGGCATAGCCAACAACCCCATGAGGGCAACCCCTTCCCACGGCATCTCTAGGGCTATGGCGAGGTTGTCTTGCAACGCGCCCGGTATGGGGGTGCTATAGATAATCAGCCGTGAGACGGTGTTGGGGTAGAGGAGCGCAAACTTGGTGGCGATGATGCCCCCAAGCGAGTGTCCCAGGATGATCGTCTCGGTGATGTGCAAATGGTCTAATAGGGCTGCAATATTCCCGGCTTCGGCAGCCGGTGTATAGCCATTTGGGGGGTCATCTGACTTGCCAAAACCGGAAATATCCGGGGCAATGAGCGTATAGCGGTCTGAGAAGTGGTCAAACAACGTGCGCCAGAAGACGCGGCTACTCTCCCCCATCCCATGCAGCAGCACAATTGCCGGTCCATTACCGGTACCGGCGATGCGATAGGCATACCGCTGTTGACCAATCAGTATATGCTGGATAGCAGGGTCTTGGGGGTTATGGGGTTCTGACACGGCGAATCCTTTCGGCTACATTGGCGATATTCTGTCCATAGCTATAGCCCGGCACAGCCCATCGTCCATTGAGATGGACAGGTGCCGAGGTACACCCTCGCAAGCTGGCTGAGAAGGGTCTATTCCCGAGGGCTTCGGCAATCAAGGCACGCTGGACACCGCTTGCCTGATCATCACGCAGCGTATAGGCTAACAACAATCCAACGTGCCGTCTCACGCTGGTCTCCCAGTCGGGAAAGCTAAACCCACGCCACCACACCCCACGCTCTGGTTGCCAAGCCCATGCATGCATTTCGCTGGAGGGGGGCGCACTATAGCGGCGTTCTCCCGTCACCAATAGCCCGGCGAGGTTGCGGCGCGGCGGCTGCGACCACCAACTATTGAGATTGTCAGTCTCATGGATACACTGCGCCAGAACAAGCAGCGGGTCTAGCCCCACTTGCGTAGAGACATCCCAATAGTGCCAGACAATGGTGTGTACATCCTCTGGTGCAAGGATAGTCCCACGGCTGAGGATGTATGCGACTGCTTGGGATGAGGTAGCGCGTGGCGGCGAGAAGAAAGGGCTATAGCCGCTTACTGGCTCATATATCACCTGGGCATCACCTGGAGCAGGGAAGGTGCCTACTGATGATTGGGTTGGGGTAGCAGTGGCGGGTGGGGGAGTGGGGGTCTGATACCCCGCCGGTATTTCATCTACCACTCTTGGTAGCAGTGGGTCTGCTACAGCGGGTTGCTTTGAGGTTTCGGTTGGTACTTCGGTTGGCACTTCGGTTGGTACTTCGGTTGGTACTTCGGTTGGCACTTCCGTTGGCACTTCCGTTGGCACTTCCGTTGGCACTTCCGTTGGCACTTCCGTTGGCACGGGCGTGTCTGTAGGCTGTGCTGTTGGCACAGGCGTGTCTGTTGGCTGTGCTGTTGGCACGGGCGTGTCTGTAGGCTGTGCTGTTGTCGGCACGGGCGTATCTGTAGGCTGTGCTGTTGGCACAGGCGTGTCTGTCGGCTGTGCTGTTGTCGGCACGGGCGTATCTGTAGGCTGTGCTGTTGGCACGGGCGTATCTGTAGGCTGTGCTGTTGGCACGGGCGTGTCTGTTGGCTGTGCTGTCGGCACAGGCGTGTCTGTAGGCTGTGCTGTTGGCACGGGCGTATCTGTAGGCTGTGCTGTTGGCACGG
>CAYPHM010000032.1:15454-36019 GCA_964410555.1 uncultured Chloroflexaceae bacterium
GGCGTGTCTGTAGGCTGTGCTGTTGTCGGCACAGGCGTGTCTGTAGGCTGTGCTGTTGTCGGCACAGGCGTGTCTGTAGGCTGTGCTGTTGGCACAGGCGTGTCTGTTGCCGTTGGTGCAGGGAGAGTCGCCGTTGCCGTTGGCGCAGGGAGCGTTGCCGTTGGCGCAGGGAGAGTCGGGGTACTGGTCGCTGTTGGGGGGAGTGGTGTCATAGTCGGGGGGGTAGTGGGGGCAACAACTGGTCCCAGGTAGGGAGAAAACGTTGCTGGCATAGCAGATAGTGAGCTATGTATCCAACCTATCGTTCCCGGTGCGGTAGCCTGATCTCCTAGACAAGTATTTGCTACCACCTTGACCTTGTACCAATAGCTTGAACTTGCATCATCGCTCCAACCAAGAAAGAGGACATATCCCCCACGGCACACATGCCCAATGACTTCACCTGCTCCTACGCCAGGGTGAGAACGTAGCTCGCCAGCTTGAACAATCTGGCAAGAACTCCGCGCCTCGCTGGTATATGCGGGGATAGCATGCCAAAGCACGGCACCGCAAATGAGCAGTATGGCGACAATCACTGATGGGAGATACTTCATGTTGTCTCCTTCCTTGAGCAATCTTGGCTCAACGGGTCATTATGGGTCATTATCGTTAGGTGTTCGCATCATAGCAAAGCTGCATTATTCCCCTCTCACCCCGCCCCCGTTCCCCTGCCCCTTTGTAGAGACGTAGCATGCTACGTCTCCCCCTGCCCCCTCTCTCCCATAGAAGGGCGAGGGGGAAACCCCTTGCCCGATTCCCCTTCTCCCGCTTGCGGGGGAAGGGGCAGGGGATGGGGGCTGCGGGGCAGGGAATGGGGAAATTTGCGAGGTAGACCTACCTACCATAGCTCTAGTCCCGTCTATTTCTCCCGAATGGCGTTGGCATATTTGGCTATTCTGTCGGCATAGGTTGTTCCTGGCACAGCCCATCGCCCATTCAGCCCCCGCATCGTTGGGGCAACCCCACGAAAACTAGCGGGTAGCGGACGCAAGGCAAGCGACTCGTTGATGAGGGCTTGTTGGGCACCGTTTGCCTGATCATCACGCAGTGCATAGGCAAGCAGCCGCCCGATATGCGCTCGCGTGGCGATTTGCCAATCCGCAAAGCTCAACCCCTTTTTCCACAGGTTTTCGGTTTCGTCATATGCCCACTTGTCCCGTTCATGCTCTGGTGGCGGGGTCGTGCTGGTCTCGCCTGTCACGCCTAACCCGGCGGGGTTGCGGCGGGGACGCTGCGACCACCAACTGGTAATATTTGCCGTCTCGTGGAGATTTTGCGCTAGGGCAATGAGCGGGTCTACCCCCACAGCAGTACCAATATCCCAATAGTAGCCTACAATAAGTTGAACGGAATAATCGCTATAGGTTGTGCCACGGTCTAGGATGAAGGCAATAGCCTGCTCTTTTGTCGCTCGTGGAGGAGAGATAATTGTGGTATCAGCAGTGATAGGACCATCATCTACAACAGGGTGAGGGTTTTCTATATATTCCTTTGCTAATAATCCAAATAAGACATGGTAGGGGGGGGCGTTTTGGGGATGGGCTTCAAACCGCGCTCGCTCAAACCATTGGACGGTATGGTTTTGCCCATCGCTCAACGGTTCAGAGAAGGGGTCGCTCAGGGGCAACCCAAAGAGCGCGAGGCTTTCTGCTTCGCTAATCCCCGGTTGACCATCAAACTCTAGCCCGCTTGCCCGCCATGCCGCCAGAAAATCACCACATACATTATGTCCTGTCTCAGCAAAAAAGCGACATCCTGGCTGCGGCGCACTTTGGGCAAACGTTTGCCAATCGCGCCCCTGTTGGGCTAGACGATCTGCCCCCATGCGCCCAATAAGCACATCGTAGGGGCGAGCATGTTCTGGGTGTAGTTCTAGCCGATGGCGTTCAAAGGTCTGCACCTGATAGGGGGAGCCTTCAATGAGCGTTTCTTGTTGGGGGGTGATTGGGTAGCCAAAGACCCGCAAACCGCCGTTTTGCTGCCAGAACTCACGGATGCGCCCGGTGATACAAAAACCTGTTTCGGGAAAACAGGAGTCACTCGTCTGCGCTTGGGTAGGGCGTAGTGGGACAAGTCCTATACCAAAGGAGAGAAGCAACAGAACGAACGTATACAGCCGATGTCTTTTTGCCATGCGGTAAACCCGCCTTTGCAATCGTGAATACCTAGAATGTAGGGGATAATAGCATAAAATGGGGGAGGATGCAAGCGGACAGACACGCCTAAACGAATAGCCTAGCGTTATTCCCTATACTCATGGTATCATAACACCTATAGGAAATCATTGTTGGAGGATTGATGCTACCTTCTCGTCGGCTCCTATGGCTGTTGTTGCTTGGGGCATTGCCCCTTGCCGGGGCTTCTCTCGCAAAGCCGCTGGTGTGGTTGGCTGGTCTCTACTTTCTCGTAGTCGTGGTTGTTGTGGTCGTAGATGTGTTGATAACCCCACAACCAGATGCGCTTGAAGTTGAGCGTATCCACGATAGCCGGCTATCGCTAGGGGCAGAAAACCTCATCACGGTGCTGTTGGCAAACCGCAGTGCGCGTCCCATCCCCTGTACCATCCGTGACGAATACCCCTACCAGTTCACCAGTGAGACGGTCTATATCCAGGGGACAATCCCTGCCTATGATGTCTTTGAAGCTCGCTATCATGTACGCCCAGTGCAGCGGGGCGATTATCAGTTTGGCAAGACAAACATACGCTACCAAAGTCTGTTGGGTATGGTTGTTCGTCAGGCAAGCTACCCTACCCAATCTCCGGTCAAAGTGTATCCAAACGTGCTCGAAATACGCAAGTATGACCTGATGGCACGCAAGGGGATGTTGTTTGAACTTGGGTTGCGGCAAGCTCGCATTTTTGGCATAGGGAGCGAGTTTGAGCGACTACGTGATTACAATACCGATGATGAGTTTCGCCGTATCAACTGGAAGGCGACAGCCCGTAAGGGCAAGCCGATTACCGTAGAGTATGAGACGGAACGGAGCCAGTACATTGTCAGCGTGATAGACACGGGCAGGTTGATGCGTCCCCCTGTAGGCGATTTGGCAAAACTCGACTATGTTATCAATACGGCATTGCTGCTCTCCTATGTGGCACAGCTCAAAGGCGACCACATTGGGTTGCTCACCTTTGCTGATCAGGTGGGGACTTATCTCGCCCCCAAGCGGGGGAATAGCCAGTTTTACCGCATGCTAGAGGTGCTCTACAATGTCCAACAACAGGCAGTTGAGGCAGACTATGCCCACGCGCTCAATTATCTCAGCCTCAAAAATAAACGGCGTTCGCTCGTGGTCGTCTTTACTGACCTGGTGACGCTAGATGCTGCCCAACCGCTCATCGCCACAATGGGGCGGTTGGCAAAACGGCACCTGCCGCTGTGCGTGACGATAAGTGACCCCGATATGCTGGCACTCTCTCGACAACCGGTGCAGACCAGCGATGAGGTCTACCAGCGGGCAGTGGCAGAAATGGTCTTGGATGAGCGGCAGGTTGTGCTGGATACGCTCAATCGTCGAGGGGTGATGACGCTCGATGTCCCTGCCGACAAGTTGACGGTCAGTGTCATCAATGCCTATTTAGAGTTGAAGGGGAAAGGGAAATTGTGATACCGCTAGATAATGACCCTACCAAAATGTCTACTCGTCTCCAGCAGCAGATAGCGTTTGTGCTGGAGCTAGACAAACTCAAGCAGGTGTTTCGCCAATCCTACTTGCTAGACCAGATGCGGCGCGAGAATGATGCAGAACACTCGTGGCACTTGGCGATGATGGCATTGTTGCTGGCAGAATATGCTGCCGATCCCGTGGATGTATGCCGAGTGGTCAAGATGGTGTTGCTGCACGATGTGGTTGAAATTGAAGCAGGCGATACTTTCCTGTATGATGCTGATGCAGCAAAAGACAAAGCCGAACGGGAGCAGCAGGCAGCAGATCACCTCTTTGGGATGCTACCGGCAGATCAGGCAGAAGATTTTCGTGCTGTGTGGGATGAGTTCGAATCACGCGAGACCGCCGAGGCTCGTTTTGCTGCGGCACTAGACCGCTTGCAACCGCTTTTGCTCCACTACGTCACCGGCGGGAAGACATGGCAGGAACATGGGGTAACACGGGATAAAGTTATGGCTCGCAACCAGCACATAGCGGATGGTTCGCCGGCACTGTGGGAGTTGGCAGAGGAGATTATTCAACAGGCGGTGGATGAGGGGTATTTGCGAGACCCGCACGAGTAGGGAAAGGGGGATAGGGGGGTTGCGATCTTTTGGGGGTAGTATAGCATACGTGGGAGTTTGCTGTGGTATCTTTGGTTTATTATTGACAAAAACACCCTTGGGGTGTATTATAGGTATACGACATAATTATTGCATTGGGAGAGCGAGCTTGTGAACTTACGCTTCAGACGGAATAAAGAGCAAAACTTGTATACCCAAGAAAAAGGGAAACATAAGTACCCACCTGGAGTTGTAGATGCTTTCTTTGAGGTTATGACTATTATCAGTGCTGCAAAAGATGAAAAGGATTTTTATACGGTAAAAAGACTTCAAGCGAAAAAATTACAGGGAGATAGGAAGGGACAGTGGTCAGTTCGCCTGAATAAACAATGGAGACTTACCCTCAATATTACCATTGAAGAGGGGGTAAGCTATGCAGAAATTCTTGAAATAGTAGACTACCATTAACGAACCAAAGGAGGTTTTTATATGAATACGCCACTCCAACCTGCTAGAGTTTTACCACCAGGGCATATCTTGAAGCTAGAACTGGAAGCTAGAGAATGGACCCAACGTGATTTAGCAGCCATTATGGAACGTCCCCCTCAAGCGATTGGTGAGATTATTCGTGGAAAAAAGCAAATTACTCCAGAAACAGCAATAGAGTTAGCTGGAGCTTTTGGAACATCTCCTGACTTTTGGATTAACCTAGAGACGAACTATCGGTTATTTCTAGCACGGCAAACAAAGGTTGAAGAGACAAAGATAGCACGAAAGAGCAAAATGTATCATCTTGCCCCTATTACAGAAATGATCAAACGGGGATGGATACAGCAAACAGAAGCCATTGAGGAGTTAGAACAAAATCTTTGTCGATTTCTTAGAATACCAACCCTTGATACCCCACCCCAGATGATTGCTCAATTTCGTTGCTCGACTGAGCGAAATCCAACAACCAATGCCCAGATAGCTTGGTTGAGCCGGGTAATACATTTGGTTGAACATCAGCAAGTGGGAGCTTTTTCCCTTGCTACCTTGCAAGAATCTTTCTCTACTCTGTTGGGATTTAGGAAGCATGCATCGTCTGTTCAGCAAGTGCCTCCATTCTTACAAGAGATAGGTATCTATTGTGTTTTTGTTCCCCATCTCCCAAATACCTACATTGATGGGGCAACCTTCACACATAATGAACACCCGGTTATTGCTTTGAGTCTGCGCTATGATCGTATTGATACTTTCTGGTTTACCCTGATGCATGAGCTTGCCCATATCACACTGCAACATCAGGGAGCCTATTTAGATATGTTTGATGACGAGGAAGAACAAACACGAGAGGAAGAGATAGTTGCCAATAAGCAAGCAAAAGATTGGCTCATTGACCAACAAGCCCTAGAAAGATTTATTCTACAAACGTCCCCGTACTTTTCTCGTAAGAAAATAGAGCAATTTGCGATGGAGCAGCAAGTACATCCTGGTATTGTGGTAGGACAGTTACATCATGAGGGATGGGTCAAATATACGCATTTGCGCCAATTTTTGGTAAAGGTCAAACCCTTTCTTGAAGATTGGATAGATGTTCCTACCCCTAAATTTGCTGTTTAGAGCATAATAGTCATTGAATGCAAATTTGGACTCCCCCGCAAGTAGAAGTAAGGGTGTTCATTATTGTAGAGTAGAGCCGTTGCATGCAACGGCTCTACAACCTGACATCCCCTCGAAAGCCCCCTTGCCCCGCATCCCACCAATGAGGAGAAGGGGAACAAACACCGGGCGAATCCCCCTTACCCTATTCGAGCCGCGAGTATGAACGAGCGGCAATATCACGTTCTAACTCAATAGCTGCCGAATTAATACAATAGCGCAAATTGGTTGGCTGTGGACCATCTTCAAAAACATGTCCAAGATGTGCGCCACACACATTACACAACACCTCTATGCGCCGCATAAAAAGACTATTATCCTCTGCTGTTGCGACATTCTCGGCATTCATCACATCCCAAAAGCTGGGCCACCCTGTGCCAGAATTAAACTTCGTTTCTGAGCTAAACAATTCCGCGCCACAGCAGACGCAGCGATACACCCCTTGATCTTTGGAATCGTGGTATACCCCAGAAAACGGCCGTTCTGTCCCCTTTCTGCGACATACCCGGTATTGCTCTGGGGTAAGTTCTTGTCTCCACTGTTCATCAGTCTTCAAGACTTTCTGTGGCATAGCGAAAAAACCTCCTTCACATAGGCCTAGCCAACTACCGTACTTGCTTGCATACGGATAGTTGGTCATGGGGTTCTCTGATTACGATGTAATTATCTCAACTTGTTCATCCCCAGGGAGAGCTAGTTCTTGTTGGGCTTGTCGGGCTTGTTCCCGCTTTTTCATCCAACGGGAAAAGCCAATACTGACCACAAAGAGTATGGCAGCACCAACAAGCGACCACGGGTTGAACGTTGGTTGGAATTGCTCCTGGAACACGTCGGCAATCGGTACCGAAGCTCCTGCCAATACAAACGTGATTGTTCCCGGAATTGATCCGAGTATGGTTGCCAAAATAAATGAACCATAGCGGATACGCAAAAATCCCGCTAAGTAGTTGACCAAATCGTAGGGCAGGAAGATAAACCGCATAATCAAGATCGTCTCAAAACTATTGCGCCGCATACGATTGGCATAGTTTGCTATGATCCCCTTGCTCTCAGACTCATCCAACACCCCCTTCCCCAGGAAAAGTGCCAGGAGGTAGGCTATAGATGCTGAAATATTGCTACCAATGATGGTAAGCAATACCCCCCAGACGGGACCAAAGATCGAGCCGGCTGCCAGGGTCAAGACCACCGCCGAGAAAAAGGCTAATGGACGGACAGCATAGATGAATACAAAGAGCAATGCCCCATAGGGCGTTTGCATAAGTCCAACGAGCGACTCCAACATAGCGGTTGGCGATTGGTCATTAAAGACGCTATAGGTAACAACGCTGCCGATGATCAATACCCAGATACTTACTGCGACCAGTTTTTGCCAATTGCGGCTCCAGAATGACCCGGTAGCCGTAGGATTTCTCGTTTCTTTATCATGTACTGTCATAATATAGGTTGCCTATGTTCCTTTCAGATATGGCGTATTGCCCATAAGATACGCTGCCCTGCTGTTACCAATACCCCCAACATCATCATACCAAAGAGCGGTACCATCGCTTGGGGAATGAGCAGAAAGATACTAAAAAAAATAATCGTTTCTGTTCCCTCAATGAGACCATCAGGCATCGTGATAGTCGTGTCTTCACCTTGTGCTGCTGCCCCATTGTGGCGTTTCTCCAGAATAGCCGCAAGATACATCCACGAAGCCGCATTGATAAAGAAACTGCTGATAAGGCAGGCTAGGGCGAGATAGCCGATGGTGGTATGCTGACTGACCGCAAGGGCTAGGGGGATGGCAGCATAAATACCCGTATCTAGCACAATGTCGAGATAGCCGCCGAGGTCACTTTGCTTGTTGTACAAGCGGGCAACCATGCCGTCTAGTCCATCACCTATGCGATTGGCGATCCACAACCCCAACCCAACCAGGTACCACCCTTGCGCGATGACGAGTGCAGCGGCTATGCCTACCCCAAAGGCTACAATTGTGATGGTTGTTGGGGATATATGTTGGAGTACCCGTTGCGCTATGGGGGTAAGTACCCGGTCTTTTGGTCTCCGCAGCACTTTGTCAATCACAGGAAGCCTTTCTTTTATTTCCTCTTTTTATAATAAACTACTTTCTAAATTTGGGAAGGGGGTTACGATAATAGTTAGTACTAAAGTCATGGGGGCGAGCAGTGCAGTATGGTACAATACGCTCTATAACCAAGAGCAACAAGGATACGCCTACCCAAATGCCAACCACACCACAGACCATCGCCACCCTTGCCCACCACCTCGCCCACCTCGCCCACAGGCTACAGCAGGCTATCGCTCTCATCTTGTCCAGCGACACCGGCGATGCAGGCGACATGAGCAACAAACAGCGTACGCAAACCATATTGCATACCCAACTCGCTGCCCTTCGCCAAACCCTGCTGCCCACAATTACCGCTGGCGAGTTTGCCGATATGTACGCGCAAACGCTGGTGTATGGGCTATTTGCCGCACGGGTAACATCCCCCGATACCCCCACCTTCACCCGCTACGATGTGGCGCAAGCCTTTCCCCATATGCCGCCATTTTTGCTAGAACTCTTCTCGTTGTGTACCTATCCTAGTTTGGATGAGCGTATGGCAGGAGTCATAGATGCATGTGCTCACTTGTTACAACAGACCGACATGACTTGCATCCTGCACCCTACCGGCAACTCTCCTGAAGACCCGATTACCCATTTCTACGAGCATTTTCTTGCTGCCTACGACCCGAAGACCCGCGAAAAACGGGGAGTCTACTACACGCCTGAGCCTGTCGTGGGCTACATAGTGCGCTCTGTAGACTGGCTTTTGCAAACCCACTTTGGCAAGTGTATGGGGCTTGCAGACGAGGATACCCTCATCCTCGACCCCGCCACTGGCACCGCGACCTTTCTGCATGCCATTGTGCAGCATATCTATACCACACTCCAGCGTATGAGTATGGCAAAGACATGGCAAACGTATGTCCCCGAAAAGCTCCTCCCCCGGCTGCATGGCTTTGAACTGCTGATGGCACCCTATACCATAGCCCACCTCAAGCTGCGTATGCTGCTGCAACAGCTTGGCTATACGTTTGGCACAATTGGCACGACTGGCACGACTGAACGGTTGGGTATCTACCTGACCAACGCGCTGACCAATCCCCCGCTTGGCAACGGAGCTAAGCATGCCAATGACAATACCGTCTTGGTTATCGTGGGTAATCCCCCCTACGCCAACTTTGGTATGCTCAACAAAAGCACCTGGATACAACAACAACTGGAAGCGTACAAGCGGGGCTTGCAAGAGAAGAAGCTCAACCTTGATGATGATTATATCAAGTTTATACGGTATGGGCAATGGTGCATTGAGCAGGCGGGGCAGGGCATACTCGCCTTTATCACCAACAATACCTACCTTGACGGCATCACCCACCGCCGCATGCGCGAATCCTTGCTAGAGACATTCACCCATATCTACCTGCTTGACCTGCATGGCGGCATCCGCAAAAAAGAGGTTAGCCCTGATGGACAGTCTGATGAGAATCTGTTTACTATTCGCCAGGGGGTGGCTATTGGGCTATTTGTCAAAGCCCCAAGTATGTCCACGGCGACAACCGTGTTCCATGCCGAGATGTGGGGCAGACGGGCAAGCAAGTATGCCACCCTAGCCACAACGAACGTTGCGACAACCGCATGGGAAAGGTTATATCCAGAGCACCCGTGGTTGTTCTTTGTGCCCAAACAGTTTGCCGCTGCCCATGCGTATACCCAACACCCAACATTGACGGATATATTTCCCCTACACCAAAACGCCATCAAAACAGATCGAGACTCCCTTTTTTTTGCCCAAGATGCTGCGGTTTTAGCAGAGCGTATGCAGACCTTCTACTCACCAACAGGGCTACAATCTCCCTTCCGGGAAACGTACCGGGTGGAAAATTCGTCAAGCTACCGGCTTCTCTCGCGCCGCGAAAACACCGCCTACAACAAAGGCTCCATCCATCCTGCCTTGTATCGCCCATTTGATCTCCAGTGGCTCTACTATGCGCCACAGGTAACGAGCCGTGCCGCGTGGGAAGTCATGCGTCATATCCTCGTAGGCAACAACCTTGCCCTGCTTGGGATGAGGCAATATGACTATGATGTCCAAGACTATTGCTATGTGCTTGTGACAGAGCATATCACCGAGAGTCGCATTTTCATCAGCAATCGTGGGGGGGCAAGCCTCTTTCCTCTCTACCTCTACCCCCCTGAAGCTAACAACACGAGCGGGAGTCGCCGTCCGAACTTGTCTGCCCCGTTTATTGCCAACGTAGAGCAACAACTTGGGTTGACGTTCATCCCTGACGGCAGCGGTGATCTGGCGACAACGATAGGTCCCGAGGACATCTTCCACTACCTCTATGCAATGCTGCACAACCCCCGCTATCGCTTGCGTTATGCCGAATTGCTTAAGATAGGGTTTCCCCGTGTTCCCATCACCAGCAATCTCCCGCTGGTTAAGACCCTGGTAGATTATGGGGCAACGCTAGTTGACCTGCATTTGCTGCGGCTCCCTGGCAATACGGGAGTAGGCGGTGCGGGGGGGGCAGCAGTGCTTGTGTACCCCGGCGATCAGGGGGTGACGCAGCAGGAGGTAACAACTGCTCCTGTGCAGCAGGTGTGCTACGATGAGTACACCCAACGGGTAAGGCTAGGGGATGGGATGTTCTTTGCGGGTATAGAGGCGACAACGTGGGCAGTGCAAGTGGGCGGCTATTACCCGTTGCACAAGTGGCTCAAGGATCGCAAGGGACGAACACTCTCTGCTGCTGATGCCCTGCACTACATGCGGATGGTCGTTGCCCTACGCGAGACGCGGCGCATTATGGGGGAAATAGCGGCGATAGTTGGCGATAGCTGATGTTGGGTCTGTTCACTGTGCAGTGCCCTGCCCACTTACGATAGACGTATCTTTTGAAATCTGGTATAATTTCTCCAGTTGAAGCCAATCTATTTTTTGGAGTTAAAGCTATTATGAGCTTGTCTGCACAAGACACCCCGATCACAGAAGAGCAGGTTATTGCCGCATTGGACACCGTACCAGAGCCAGAACTTGGTGGCTCGCTGGTATCGCACAACATGATAAAAGATGTGACCATCAACGGAAGCGTTGTTTCTTTTGCTGTTGACCTGACTACACCCGCATGCCCACTCAAGAGCCAAATACAGGATTCAGCACGGGCAGCGGTGGAAGCCATCCCTGGCGTTACTGCGGTAGAAGTAACGATGACCTCTTCGCAACGTTCCCCTGGCGCAATGGACAAAGAGCCTATCCATGGGGTTTCACATATTATCGCCGTAGCCGCTGGCAAAGGTGGTGTTGGGAAGTCTACCGTTGCCGTCAATACGGCTATAGCATTGGCAAAAGAAGGGGCAAAAGTTGGTCTCCTCGACGCTGATGTATTTGGTCCCTCGGTGCCTATGATCTTGGGCGTAGAAGAATCACCGACTGCCTATGAGAAGGAAAATGGCGAACCAGTTATTGTGCCAGTGTACATCCACGGGCTGAAGGTCATCTCCATTGGTATGATGATTCAGGAGGATCAGCCGGTCATATGGCGTGGACCTATGGTAACGCAACTGTTGCGCCAATTCTTCTATGATGTGGCATGGAGTCCCCTTGACTACCTCGTGATTGATATGCCGCCGGGTACGGGTGATGTTGCCCTAACGCTGGCGCAGTCGTTGCCGCTCTCTGGAGCACTTATCGTCACCACCCCCCAAATGGTCGCTACAGCAGATGTTATCAAAGCTATGCAGATGTTTCGCAAGGTAGATGTGCCATTGCTTGGTATTGTTGAGAATATGGCTTACTTTGTGGCACCCGATACGGGCAATCGCTATGATATTTTTGGCACTGGTGGGGCAGAGCGATTAGCAAAGCAGCTTGATATACCCTTACTTGGGCAAATACCAATTGGTTTGAGCATCCGTGAAGGGGGCGATGTTGGCAAGCCAGCGGTGATGAATGATGCTGATGATGCCTATGCGTCAGTCTTCCGTGACCTAGCTAAGCAGGTGGCAGCGCGGGTTAGTGTGGTGACACACGCGAGATAGGGGGAGCCACCACCTGCTCGGTTCCCCTTCTCCCCCAGGGGGAAGGGGCTAGGGGATGGGGGGGAAAGACGTTGCATGCAACGTCTCTACAAACGGACATGAGGGCGAAGGGGGCGATGCTCAAAAGAAAGCATCGCCCCTTACGGATTAGCCCGTAAAGCCCACGAATTTCAGCGGTGGGTAGCTTACTTCACCAAATACGCCCCGTAACCTCCGCCTGTTGGACCAACAGCATCGAGGTCTTCCGGGGTCATTGAAGAAGAATCTAACCCGTGCCAATCCAGAAAAGAGACAAACCCGCGTTCATCTGGTTTCCAGGGAGCCACAATTTGCTCTACCCGTTCCAATGAGCGTACATAGATAGGTTCATTCAAATCTGCGTACGTTTTGAGAAACCGTTGTACTGCTTCATTTTCGCGGTTCATATCTACCAATGGCACATTGAACGCCATACACGTCCCTTCGGGTGCCCAGTCATAGATCACGCTGGTAATATGGTCTATATCCTCATCGCTCAAAAAGAGACAGATACCCCAAATAACAATTGCTGGCTTTCGCCCTTCATTCAGCAATTGCTGGACAACAGGCTCGTTCAAGAGGCCCATTGGGTTTCGCATATCGGTGTAGAGATAGTGGACATTTGGCGTGTTTCCCAAAATCTCGCGGGAGTAATCGACAATTTTCGGGTCAAGATCGGCATAGACCACTGCCATACCTTCGGGAGCATTCACATGCAAGTGGTCTTGGGTTGGCAAGCCAGAGGCAAAGTCAATAAGTAGGTCAAATCCCTTTCGACCAAGCTCGGCGGGGATGTCTTTCAAGCAGGCACGTTGGATACGGGCAACATAGGGAACAAACGGCGCGTATGAAGCCACCTCCCCTGCTGCTGCACGGTCAGCTTCGCTATTGTGTGTACCGCCAAGAAAGTAATCATACATTCGGGCGGTGTTTGGCAAGCTGAAATCCATCGCGGTCTGTTTGGTCGTCAATTTCTTTTCTGGCATTTCCTCATCCTATAGGTATTACAAAAACCAAATACTGCTACTCGGAGATTGAACCCATCTCCGGGTAACGAAAACGTCCAACCCGTACTTTATGTCCATGTTGCCGAAGCAACCGATACTGGCTACGACTGTCTACTACTGGCTACTATTGGCTACTACTCCCTACACGCTAGGATATGCTTCCCCAACCTAGTCATTGAGCGCGTAGGCAATCCCATTTTCCAGCGTACTGCGGGTGACTATGCTGCTCAAATCTACGCCGAGACTGACCAGCGTTTGCGCCATCATTGGGCGTATGCCCGTCAGGACTACCTGTGCGCCAAGCAGTTTGACCGCTTGGGCAGCTTGGATAAGCACATTGGCTACCTGCGTATCTACCATCTGTACCCCGGTAATATCCAAGATAACCGTTTCTGCCTGATACGCGCTTACCCCTTCGAGCAGCGTTTCCATCACCATCTGCGCTCGGTTACTATCAATTGTGCCAAGCAGTGGCATGGCGAGGATACCCTTTGCCAACGGCAGGAGCGGGGTAGAAAGCTCCCGCAAGGCAGCTTGCTGTGCTGCAATAATCTGTTGTTGGAGTTCCTGTCGTTCTTGCTCCTGTTTTTGTTGTTCGCTCAAATCGCGGACGATAGCCGCAAGCCGGTTGGCATTGCCCTGATCGTCTGGAATGGCAAAGACCGTGACCATCACAGGAATAAGCGTCCCATCAGGCTGAAGGATAGTCAAGGGACCATTCCAAGATCCCTTTTCTACCACTTCGTTTGCTCCCGTCATCAACGTTTGGGGGTCATCTGCATAGAGGTCTACTATCGTTTTTCCTATCACCTCTTCTTTGTATCCACTCAATGCCCGGAAACTCTCATTGGCATAGAAGATTTCGGCTTCAGTGGTCGTAACGTTGATACCATCAGGTGATCTATCTACCAACATCTTAAAGGTAGAGAGTTCTTGCTCTACCCGCAATTGTTCAGTGATGTCACGGACAATTGCGGCAAGCAGAAACCCATCGCCGCCCGGCTTCTCTACCTTGTAGATAGAACTCTGCCCCTGGAAGATAGTTTGATCTTTGCGGGTGAAGGGCATGACCCCTTGCCACTGTCCCTCGGTCATAATTTCTTGGATGACCGCGTATATATCCACTACGTGGGGGTCATACAGATCGGCTACCGACATGCCAATCATCTCCTCGCCATAGCCTGTCATCGCTTGGTAGATGGGGTTGACATAGATGAAATTCCCCTGTTCATCGGAGTAGCCCACAGCATCAAGCGCATTATCTAACAACATCTTAAAGGTAGAGAGTTCTTGCTCTACCCGCAATTGTTCAGTGATGTCACGGACAATAGCGGCAAGCAGAAACCCATCGCCGCCCTGCTCCTCTACCTTGTAGATAGAACACTGCCCCTGGAAGATGGTCTGATCTTTGCGGGTGAAGGGCATGATCCCTTGCCATTTCCCCTCGGTCATAATTTCTTGGATGACCGCGTATATATCCACTACGTTGGGGTCAAACAGATCGGCTACCGACATGTCAATCATCTTCTCGCCGTAGCCGGTCATCGCTTGGTAGGTGGGGTTGACATAGAGGTAATTCCCCTGTTCATCGGAGTAGCCCACAGCATCAAGCGCATTTTCTACCAACGATTTGAAGGAGCGGAGTTCCCGTTCTTGCTGTTGTTGCGTGGTAATATCCCGGACAAAACCCCGGATGCCTGTTGGTTCGCCTTGCTCATTGGTAATGAGGGTACACTGGATTTCTACCGGGATGATAGTCCCATCTTTCCCAATGAGTTCTTTTTGGTAGACATCGGTAGAACCATGGGGAAACAGGGCTGTTTGTTGGATTTCTTGGTCTTTAGAGTGCCATTTTTCGGGGGTAAGCGTTGGTAGCGACAGTGATGGCAATTCGTTATCGGAATATCCGACTATTTTTTGAAAAAGCGGGTTGCTTTCCTGAAAATTGCCTTGTAGGTCGGTAATAAATGCCCCAATAGTGAGGGTTTCAAAGAGGTGGCGGTATCGTTGCTCGGCTGCTTTGGTTTGTTGTTGTTGTTGTTCGAGAAGGGTGTGCAGTCGGGCATTTTCGTCCTGTAACGCTTCTATTGTGCTCATCGGCGTTTTCTTCCTTTTGCATAGGTGTTTGGTATGATTATGACGCTTTGTGATGGTATTAGTGCTTTTGGTAGGTGAAAATTATAGCTCATTATGCAAGAAAAGTATCTTGCCAATTACCCAACAAAATGAACCTCTTACTTATAACACGAAATCACAAACCACATAGTGTTTAGTTTACCATAGCAGAGAGGAGTTCGCAAAGGGTATGGCTTAGCCGGGTGGGTGTGGCAGCGTGATAGTGCTGAAAGCAGAGAAAGCCCTTATATCCCAGGGGATCAAGCACCTTGGGCTTTACGGGCTATTTTTGTAAAGTTGCATCTCCCCCAACCATGCGCTATACTGCACCAAGTAAATGAACGGGACAAATTACCGTGTGAACGTGTGTCCTCCCAAACCCTAGAGGGTTTGTGGCTATCCCAGACATGTGGAGAAAGAATGTAATGAGCGCGACTCAACCCCCAACGAAAAAACCAGGGCTATTTGCACGAGTATTTCGCAAAGCCCCCAAGCAAAACCAAGAGCAGGAACCAACACCTGACCCCTATGTCACTGCTGCCGACGTGCTGGAAATGCTCAAAACATGGCAACAAGCACAAACCCCACCCAGACCGCTCCCACGAGGACCAGACCCTTTTGTCATTGGCTTTACGTTGGGAATGGTCGCCGGGGGAGTGGCAGCAGGTCTCTGGACACCACGGAGCGGTAAGCACGTCCGTGAACACCTGCTCGACCAGGGTATGCTCATCAAAGACAGAACCGAAAACATTGCTCTACAAGCGAAAACTACCGCACAGGAAGTCCTACGGCAAAACGCATCGTAATTCTTAGTCAAAACGGGAGAAACGCAACATCATGGAAGATTTTGACATCAAACGACGACTCGTCAACGGCATGCTCAACCTCGTGCTAGGCGCACTGGCAGCATGGATGGCAAATTACCTCACTAACAAAATCTTGGGTGAATCACCAGAGCAAAACAAGCTCATGGGATAGTCCACAAAGCAGAGGCATGCCCAATGGGTGTGTCTTTGTCTTCGTTCGTCCTAAACTATGACTACCACCGCTGCTCCTCGCTGGCACCAATATGTGTTTCAACCGCGCCGCATCTTTGGCGCGTTATTTGTCGTATCCATGCTCGCCTACCTCGCCCTCATCCCCATACCACGAGTAGATGGGCAGCTTATCGGCTCCGATGGGGTGGGGTATTACGTCTATGTGCGCTCGCTTGTCATTGACCACGATCTTGACTTTACCAACGAGTATGCGTACTATGACCAAGCCATTAAACACCCCGGCATAACCCCGCTTGGCATACCTGCCAATAAGTACGCTATAGGTCCAGCGTTGCTCTGGTTGCCCTTCTTTCTCGTTGCCCATGTGCTGGCAATTGTTGGCAATGCGCTAGGGATGCCAGTACAACCTGATGGCTACGGGTTTCTGTACCAAGCGGCGATCAGCATTGGCAGCATTATCTATGGCACGCTAGGGATCGTGCTTGCCTATCGTTGTGCGCGGAGGTGGTTTGCGCGGGTGCCAACGCTGCTCGCCGTTGGGCTTTTTTGGCTTGCCAGTAACAGCATCTACTATATGGTCTTTGAGCCATCTATGTCGCATATGGTCTCGCTGTTTAGCGTCTCGCTGGTGCTTTCGCTGTGGTTCTGGTGGTTTCGTGGCGATACTGCCCCACCCCTCACCCATAGCCTGCTGCTTGGCATCAGTGGGGGTATCGTTATGCTGGTGCGTACCCAAGACAGCATTTTCCTATTAGTCCCCTACCTCACCATTCTGCTTCGCTTTCTCCAGACATGGCGCACTGGACAGCAACATGCTCATGCTGATAACCGACAACAACGCTGGCAATGGTTTACTGCTGGACTAGTTGTAGCAGGCAGCACCCTTGCAATGTTCAGCCTCCAGTTTTTCGTTTGGCACCATCTGTATGGCACCTACACCAACCCCTACCTCAGCGACCATGACCCTGCCTTTACTTGGCTACATCCCAAAGTGTTCAACGTGCTGTTTTCCAGTTTTCATGGGCTATTTTCCTGGCACCCGGTGTTGCTGCTGGCAACGCTCGGTTTGGTTGTCGTAGCGCGGTATGACCGCTGGCTTGTGCTTGGAGTAGCGGGGGTCTTGCTGCTCAACCTGTATATCATCTCGGCGTGGTGGGCGTGGTGGCAGGGTGATTCCTTTGGTGGGCGCATGTTCCTCAATGCCGGCTGGGTATGGATTGTTGGACTGGCAGGATTGCTGCATGTTGTTTGGCAACGGGACAAGTGGCAGCCTATGGTGTTGGGGGTCAGTAGCCTGCTGATTGTGTGGAATGGGCTATCGCTGGTACAATATCGGCTAGGATTCGTTCCGATGAGCGCACCGCTTACATGGCAACAGATGACACTAGAACGGTTGGTATTACCGTGGACACTGATACAAAACCTGCTGACATAGAACCAACATACTATCCAGAGCCGCTATCGCGCAAGGATATACTCCCCTTGACGCTGGCAACTATCGCTATGGGGTTTCCCTTAGCGCGTATGCTGCTGCCGCCGTTTGTCAAGCCCGGCTTGCTTATGCCGCTTGGCTTGCTTATCCTGTGGTTTGTTTGGCGGCTGACGCAACCGCGCCGGCTTGTGCAAACGCCGCTTGGTATTCCTCTGTTGATCAACGCCATAGCCCTGGTCTTGACGACAGCTTTTTCCAATATCACCGGGGAGACGGTGATGCCGTTGCTCTTCCACTGGGGGGCGGCTATGGGGGTTATGCTGTTTCTCACCATAGATATGTTGGCGCACGGGGTGCGACCACGCATCATTACCTATGCCGTGCTGATTACCATTAGCATCGCGTTGGTCTACAGTGCCGGGAATATGCTGTTGTGGTGGGGGTCATGGCTCCAGGTTTGGCAGCCTGGTGAGGTTTTCTTCCCGGTCTCCTTCCGCCGTGACATCATCGAGACGCAACCAAACCAAGCGGCTATGATTATCAACACTGGCTTACCGCTGGTTATCATTGCGCTGTGGCAAGCTCGCAACCGTTGGCAACGGCTCTTGTGGGCAACCTGGATATTCTTCGCCGTCATTATGCTGTTTACCACCTCTTCGCGTGGCGGGTGGGTGGCAACCATTGCGATAAGTGGTACCATTTTGCTGCCGCTGCTTTGGTTCCTCTTTCGCCAACGCCGCTGGAAGAGTATCTGGCGCACACTGGCAATGAGCGGGGGCTATGTATTGCTGTTTGTGATGCTCTTTTTGTCGAACTATCGCAATGTTCATAAGCTCCACGCCGGGCGGGTTGTCTTTACCTCATCCCCTGACCCTGCATCTAGTGTGGACATTAACCAAGCGGTGCAAGGACTCTCACACTCTAGCGGGCGCGATACTTTCTGGCGCATTGCTCAACAACTTTTTGAGCAACACCCGATTTTTGGTGTTGGTCCCGCTGGCTATTCCGTTGAATACTACAAGCTGCTCCCTGATATAGGCTACCTGCCGCCACACGCTCACAGCATCTACTATGCCTTCCTTAGTGAAACTGGTATTGTGGGATCGTTGGCATTGGCTATGCTCATTGGCACAACGGTATGGGTCTGGTGGAAGGGGTGGAGCAAGCTACCCCCCCTCTCTGACAAGTGGTTGCTGATGCTTGGGACGGCAGCAGCAGGGGCGGGGTTGGCTGCCCACGGGTTGGTAGATATTCCCACGCGGCAGGTTGGGGGGACGATTATCTATCTGTTGGCAGCAGGGCTAGGGGTAGCGGGGGTATGGCGGCTCGCCGGCAATCATGCCCCAACCGCTGCTGGTGATGGCGAGTCTGGAACAGGGAAAACGGGTAAACGATTCCATATGCCGCATCCGTTGCATGCGGTGCTGGTCATAGCCGCGGTATGTGCATGGGGAGTGGCTATTGCGGTGAGTGTGTTCAAGCCTAGCGTCTCGCCAGATGCGGTGGCAGTATCCCCACAGCTAGAGGCAATACAGCGGGAGGCTGCCCAGGCGGTTATGCTTGGCGAGTATGAGCAAGATTTGTATGCCAATATCCCCACCAGCATCCTGCCAGGGGATGCTGAGAATGTGGCAGAGATGCAAGCGACTATTGTCCGTCAACAGGCGGCAGTGCTGGCGTGGCAGGCGATGGATGATCCCTCCCGTCTGCCAACGGCACTTCAAGCGCAACAGGCGATTGCCAATGCTGCTGCCACTGCTGATGCACATGCGACTGATACGGCATCATCCACGCCTGATGCGGTGGCGACTTTCAATCAAGCTGCGCTTTTGCAGGCAATGGGGCAGCAGACGGAGCCATATACGTTGTTGCAAACGCTGGTGCCAACGGCGACACGCCATAGTGCTGCCTACCTGTTGCTGGCACAGCAGCATGAAGAACAGGCAGAGATGGGGCAAGCCCGCGAGGTGTGGGAAGTGGCGTTGCAACGTGAGCCGATGTTGGCACACAGTGCTGCCTGCCAACAGAGTGCTCTTTGCCCAACGCTGCCGCTCCCCAACCCCCTCGCTTCAAAGGATGCTGCGCTGGCTACGGCGTGGCAAATCTACCAACAACCAGATGCGGATGCCCCGGCTGCGCTGTGGGAGCTAGGCTATACGTGGAATAGTGTTGAGGTGTGGGCTATTTGTGCGATGACGGCAAAGCAGATGGGGGATACGCACATGGAGGAGCGGTGTTTGTGGGCATCACGCGATCAGGCGAGGATGGAAGACCACGAGCCGACTCGTCAGCTTGCGATAGCCGAGCTCCGCGAAGCTGCTGCTGCCCAAGATGGCGAACGGGTGGCGCAGCTTGTGCGGCGATGGATTACGCCGCCGTCGGTGGGGGTGTGGGTGCCGCAGTTGACCTACCAGATGCTCACGATGGAAGATCGCTTGTTGGCTGAGACGGCTTGGGAAGCGGTGCAGCTAACGGGTGATGCTGCGCTGGTAGAACAGTGCCGCGTGTATCGGGCGTATGTGGATGGGGCGTTTGCTGCGGTGGATGGGTAGGCGGGGGGCGGCAGTGTGGCTAGATGGCTGATTGGCTGTGGGCTGACTTGGATTTGCCAAATCCGGTAAGATTCGGTATAATTTTTGTGGGCCGGTAGCTCAGGGGTAGAGCATCGGACTTTTAATCCGCTGGTCGTGGGTTCGATTCCCACCCGGCTCACCAGCACTTGTTGCGTACAAGCGTCCTTGCGGGGACGCTTTTTTGCGTGTATCAGGGTCATGTCAAAGTCGCACAATGCTCAAAGATTAGTGCCTCTTAATTTGCTCCCCCCTCTCCCCCGCCCCCTTCTCCCATGTCTGGTTGTAGAGACGTAGCATGCTACGTCTACCTTTTCTCCCCGCGGTGGGGGAAGGGGCGAGGGGATGCGGGGGAAGAGCCGTTGCATGCAACGGCTCTACAGGGCAATCCCATAAAGGGCGAGGGGGAGTCGCCCGGTTCCCCTTCTCCCCGCGGTGGGGGA
>CAYPHM010000033.1:0-35837 GCA_964410555.1 uncultured Chloroflexaceae bacterium
AGGCTCAACAATCTGGGCAATAGGCTGAGTGACCGCTACGCCCGCGGCGGCATCGCCGCCGACCTCGACCGCGCCATCGCGCTGGCGGAAGAAGTCCTCACCCTCACCCCCAGCGATAGCCCCGACCGTCCGAGTTTGCTCTCCAATCTGGGCAGCTATCTGAGTGACCGCTACGCCCGCGGCGGCAGCGCCGCCGACCTCGACCGCGCCATTGATTACTACACTCAAGCCCTAACTGCTTATGGCGACACCTTCCCCAGAGAACGCCGCCGCACCGCCAACAACCTCGCCGATCTTTTCTACGATGAGCAACGCTACGCCGAGGCTCGCACTGTCTACGAACAAGCCCACGCCGCCATTCAAGCGATGCGAAGTGGCACCCAACGCCACGCAGAGAAGCGGCGCATGTCCGATGAGAACGCGACCCTCTATGCGCGGCTCGTCTTCTGTTGCTTGCATACGGGCGATGTTGAAGCAGCCTTCACCTATGCCACCGCGGGCAAGGGTCGGGCGTTTGTAGACCTGCTCTACTCCGCGGGCTTTGACCTTGCTGCACTCGGCACCGATGACCCCAAGCTCCAAGCGGATATGGCACACGCCGAAGCGTTGCGCTCCCAAATTGCTGCCATTCGTGCGCGTTTGCTGGGCGAGCAGGGGAGTACTGAAATGGGGGATGATCTATCCACCCCTGAACGCAAAGCTCCTGCGCCCACCCTCACCGATGCCGAGCGTGATGCCCAAATAGACAACCTCGATACCCTCTATGCCCAAGAAAAAGCCCATTGGGAAACGATGGCACACAACTACCCTGCCCTCACCGCTACGCAACGTGCGCCCGACCTCACCGCCACCGACTTGCGCGACCTCGCCCGCACCCTCGGCGCAACTTTGGTGGAGTACTTCAAGGATAGCCGCGGTTGGGGAGCGTTTGTCGTCACGCCTGCAGCGGTGCAGCACATCAGACTGCCAGGTCTTACCAATGACCTACTACGTAAAATGCGTGAACATGTTGCTACCATTTCACAGGAGAGAAACGCAATATATCTCCTCCTCGACCAATGGTATACCGCGGTGATAACGCCCGTGCAAGCCTATCTCCCCACGGGGGGCAAAGTCATCCTTGCGCCAGAAGGGGCATTACACCTATTACCCATCGGCGCAGCCCGTAACCCTGAGAGCAAACAGTATGTCTGTGATGAATATCTGCTTGCCTACGTCCCCTCGCTCGCCGCGCTGTCCATTGCCCACCAGCAGGCAAGCAAACCCCGTCCGCCTGCCCCGACCCACCGCGATTTGCTCTGTGTTGCCTACCCTGGCGCACCCGATAGCGAGCACTATCTCCCCAACGTCCTGCCGGAAGCCAAGAAAATCGCCGAAGGGTTCCCCCATACTACGCCGCTGTACGAGCGGGCAGCCACCCCCAACAACGTGGTGCAGCATGCCGCTGGTCATACGGTCGTGCATATGGCATGCCACGGCAGTTTCAATGTGAATTACCCTGACCAATCGGGGTTGTTGTTGGCAGATGGCTACCTCACCCTACAACGCATCATCGCCGACCTCAAGCTCAACCAGACCAATCTGTTCACCATGAGCGCGTGCGTAACAGGGCGGGTAGACTTGACCAGCGGGGATGAACTGTCGGGGTTGTCGTTGGCAGCATTGACGGCGGGGGCGCGGGTGGTGGTCGCCAGTTTGTGGGCGGTCAACGACACGACCACCCGATTGCTTTTTGAACAATTCTATGCGAAAATACAAGCGGGCATATCGCCAGCGCAAGCGATGCAAGCAGCGGCAGCAGATTTACGACAGCGTGAGGGGGGCAAATGGAAACACCCCCGCTATTGGGCAGCCTTCCAAGTGAACGGACTGGCTTACCAATAGCAGCACACACAACAAGAAAGGAGCGCGATAATGGTTGAAGATACCTATATTCAGCGAATGCACCTCCTCCTACAAGACCTCAACGACTATCCAGAGATGCTCAAAGGGGTACTGGACGAGGCAACGCGGCAACAGACCATTGCGGATATGGGGGACATTATGACGCAGCTTGCCCAGGTGCAAGATGGCGAAACGCTGCTTGCCGTCGTAAAACGCCTCGACACCATGCTGCGGGAGCGGGGTATTATGGCGGTGTTGACAGACCAGCCCCCCAATCCTCCCGATCCTCCCGATCCTCCCGATCATCCCGGTGCCGTCAGGGACAGATTGAATAAAGAGGAGAAACAACGGTCATACAAGAACATGCAGGATAGCGCGTGGGTAGCGCGGCAAAAGGAGCTTTGGGAAAATACCACCGTCCAAGCGGAGCATGTGGTTAAGACCACCTTACCCAAGCAACCAGAGCAACCCACCCCACCCGCATGACCACGCCTCTCACCCCTGCTACACTCTTTGTTGCCTGCTATGGCAAGCGGGGCAGCGCGGGGATGGATTCCCTCTTCCTTGCCCTACACGATAGTCCCATCCTCAACCTACAACCAGAGCGCAACATTCCTGATATGTTCGAGAGCCCGGAGACGGGGGATACCCTTATGCGTATCCAACCAGCGAAGCCGCATGATACCACGGTGTTGCACCTTGACCTGCCCATTATCCCAGAGACGCGCCCCGACTGGGCAGCATCTCGGCGGGTACTAGAGAGCATCATCAGCAATGCGCTGCTGTTAGACCAGGATGTATGGGGCTATACGCTGGCTTATGTGGCGGTGTGGCAGGATGATGCCCCTGCCCCGCCTGCGCCCTTGCGCGAGATGCTGCCCGATGCCCTGCGGCTCGGTGTGACGGCTGCCGAAGCCCCTCCCTACCTCTTAGCAGAAACCGCTATTGCTAGGGGGCATATGGGGCTATTTGCCATTCCCGCGGATGATAGCGCAGGATATGGTGCCGCGAACATCTACGGGGTGGCTGTGCCCGCCGCATCCAAAGTCGAGGTCATGGGGGATGTGCTGTTTGGGTATGGGGCAACATTGCTCATCCCCGATGTGCTGTCTCACAAAGGCTCATTTATGATGCGGCAGTATCGGGCTGATGGGCGAATCCAGCGATACAAAGACCTCATCAATCGGCTGCACCAAGAAACCGATGGGGCAATGCAGAACGTCCCGCTCGGCGAGGACCAACCAATACCATCGCCCCATACCCCCGACTATACCATCCTCTTTACCGAGTACACCCGGCTGATGCGGCTTGTCCCCACCTTTCAATGGCTGCATAGCGAATTGGAAACCCAGGTTATCAACAGCGAAACATGGGGGGCAGGGGGGCATATCGGGGATGGAGAGGATGGAGACCTTGAGAGGTATCATCATCATCGGCTTCAGAGCGGTTATGCAGAGCTTGGCAAGCTGGTCAAGCAGGGGCAGGAGATGCTGGAAGCGGCAGGACGGGCGGTGGGATTGGTGCAGGCGCAGCGGGAGCAGGAGCGGCTGGTGATGGAACAAGAACGCCTAGCCCAACAAGAGCGACTGGCATTGCTGTTCACCGTGTTGGGGGTAGCGTTGGCAACGGCGGAGTTCATCACAGCGGATGTAGCAGCGGATGTGCTCCAACTTGTTTTTGGCATCAGCATCACCGAGGAGACCGTAGGGGTGTTGGTGCTGTTACCTGTCGCAGGGCAACTGCTCATTATGGCAGTTATTGGCGGCATCGCGTGGGGCGTGGTCGCGTGGTGGCAGCGGCGGGGGCGGGGGTGAGTTCATCTCAATGTGGATGAGGCTAGATATTCCTCTATGAGAGCTATGGAGAATTTCCCCACAACCGTAAGGACACGGGCGTACCCGCATCTCTGCCAACAGCCCCTAGTGCTCTGGGGGACATGCCCCACGTAGGGACACGGGCGTACCCGCATCTCTGCCGACTGCCCCATCAGACCCCGCCAACAGCCCCGATGACGGACGCGCCCGTCCCGCGACCAGACTCTGCTAGACCCGATGGGGAAGCGACCCGACCCTGATACCACACCCCCGCGACCCTAGACCCCTTTTACGTCTAAGAGCCGACTGCCCCTAGTGCTTTGGGGAAATTCCCCACACCGTAGGGACACGGGCGTATCCGCATCTCTATCGACTTGACAATGAGTGCAATGGGGAAATTCCCCACACCGTAGGGACACGGGCGTACCCGTACCCTTGCCGACTGCCCCTAGAACTCTGGGCGAATCTAAAGGGAAATGTTCCAGAACCTGCGTACCGATGTTTCAGGGATGTTTAACATGGACAAGTAACAATACCTATCCCCTTATGCTATAATACCCCCTACTTGACGCTGTGAAAAAGAATACCGTATTGATCCATCCCTATCCCATAGGATACATCAGGAGGTCTCTTACCTATTATGGAACTATCCTATACGACCTTTATTATGATCACGCTTGGTTCTGCTGCCATCCAAGTGTTCTCATCGCTCTACATCTGGCAACACCGCACCGTCCCTGGTGCCACCGGGCTTTTTGGAGTACAACTTGGCGGGTGGGTACGTATGCTCTTTTTTGCCATTGAACTAAGCAGTTCTAATATGTTGGTGAAACAGGTTGCCAACAATATGCGAATAACTGGTATTATTATTGGTGCCCTGTTTCTCTTGATCTTCGCCTTGCAATATACCGGTCGCCAAGATTGGCTTACTGGACGAAGGTTATACCTTATCCTCGTTCCCTCTATCTTAGTCTTGATCATACTCTGGACCAATGGTTGGCATCATATGTTCTGGGAATCCTATCCAGTCACCCCCAAAGATGGCTTTCTCATACCTATTAGAATATACGGTTCGTTATTCTGGATACAATTTGTCAATAGCTTGTCACAGGTTTTCGCCTCCTTTGCGATCCTCATCTATGCAGCTATCATCACCAAAACGATCTATCGTATTCAGGCAACCGTAGTTTTTCTTTCTGTATCGCCGCTGCTTTTAGGTGATATACTCTTTACCTTAAAACTCTTCCCAAACTTAATGGTCAATCCCTCTGCGTTAGGGTATGCATTTGGCAGCATCTTGCTAACCTGGGTGCTGGTGCGCTATCGGCTGGTTGACCTCGTACCGATTGCCCATCATATCCTTGTACAGAGCATGTCTGATGGTATGCTCGTGTTGGATAAGCAACAGCGAATTGTAGACCTCAACCCCGCTGCCGAACATTTTGCTGGTATTCCCTTACAAACCGCCATTGGTAAGCCTGCCAGCATGCTGCTCCCTGAGAGTGATACATGGCTGTCCAATCTTGAGCAATCGGGTAACACCTATACCGAATTGAGCCGCTCTGATGGGACAACATCCCATCTGTATGAAGCGCAAAGCTCGCCAATCACCAGCCGGAAGGGTGATCTTACGGGTTGGGTGATTGTACTGCGAGATATTACCGCTCGCAAAATGGCGGAAGAATCGCTTAAAAAAGCCCGTGATGCAGCCGAAGCTGCAAATCAAGCGAAGAGTGTCTTTCTTGCCAATATGAGCCATGAATTCCGCACCCCACTGAATGCTATCTTGGGGTTTACGCAGATTTTGTCTGCCGAGCACGGGTTAGCCCCAAAACACTATGAATACCTCGCTATTATTCAACGAGGTGGTGAGCATTTGCTTACGCTCATTAGTAGTATCTTGGATATGTCCAAGATAGAAGCTGGACGAACTACCATCCAAACCACAACGTTCAACCTGTATGAAATGCTTGATACGTTGGAAGCCCTGTTTCAAGAGCGAGCCGAAGCCAAACAGTTGGCTTTACGCATACACTGTGCTCAAGATGTCCCGATTAGGATTATCACTGATGAAGTCAAACTGCGGCAAGTATTCATCAACCTGCTGTCCAATGCGATCAAATTTACCGATAGGGGGCATGTTCATTTGGATGTAGCGCAGGTAGCAACCCCCCAAAAACCAACAGACTCCCACCAGTATCTCTCAACAATCACGCTGCAATGTATCGTAAGCGACACGGGACCCGGAGTAGCCCCTGCACAATTGGAGGAAATTTTCCAACCCTTTGTCCAGGGAACAACAACCCATCAAGCCCAGGGCACCGGGCTTGGGTTGGCGATTAGCCGCTCGTTTGTGGAACTGATGGGGGGGACAATCACGGTGCAGAGCGAGCTTGGGCAGGGGACAACGTTTGTTGTGACCATTCCTGTGGCGGTACCTCCCGATGGAACCTTCTTGCTGGAAAAATCAGTTAGGCGAACGGATCAACAAGTAGTGGCTTTGGTGCCAGGGCAACGGACCTATCGTATCTTGCTAGTAGATGATCAATGGAGCAACCGCCAATTGTTGGTAAGTATGTTATCTTTTGATGGTATAGTCTTGCGCGAGGCTGAAGATGGACAAGCCGCCGTAGAATTGTGGAAAACGTGGGAACCAGATGCCATTCTTATGGACATCCGTATGCCAGTGCTCAATGGCTATGAAGCTGCTCGCCATATCAGGGCAATGTCTGACAAGAAACAGCCGGTTATTATTGCAATCACGGCGAGTATTCTAGCAGAAGATCGTGGCGAAGTCTTTGCATCAGGGTGTGATGCCCTGCTATTCAAACCCTTTCACTCCCATACTCTCTTTGACCTGCTCCATAGCCATTTGGGACTAGCAGTTACCTATGGCGATGCCCCCCAACCACAAGAAGATGCTCCGCAATCACTCTCCCAAGATAGGCTTGCTGCCATTCCTTTAGCCCTTTGGGACAAGCTAGAGCATGCGGTGCTCTTGGGGAACAATGCTCAGATACTCTCGGTTGCTAAGGAGATGCACCCCTACGAACCAACGATTGCTTCAATTATCCAGCAGGTTGCCTATGCGTTTGATTACGCTGAGATTTCCCACCTCGTTACGCAAGCCAAGCAGGTTTGGCACACATAACGCTATGTTTTTCCCTGAATCATTAGGGGCATGGTCAACATTCACTAACCATGCCCCTACCCCTAACGTCCTGGTCTCTTGCTCAACCGCTATTGGTTATTAACAAGGTTCCAGGTATACGGGACGTAATACATCCATACCGCACCCGGTGTTATGCCGTCCGTACCAATGGTTGTGCCGTCTATCCGACCATCCTTCTCGCGCAATGGCGCGTTTTCGTCTATCGTATAGGAGGCACTGACACTTACCGGTGCGCCATCTTCCGGCGTGACCGTCATAGTCGCCCGGTAGGAACCTGGTTCATCGTCCGTGGTTTCAATGTAGAACCATACATTGCCGTTTTCGTCCGTCATCGTTTCGCCAACCTTCTCCCCATTCAGCGTGATAACCGCTGGTGAGTTGGGGGGCAGGTTGTAGCCGGTGAACAAGAAGTAGCTGCCAGCTTTACCGGTGATGTACTTTGCCTGCATACCGGATACGCCACTGTCATTGTCCTTAATCCAGACATCCACACTTGCTGCCTTTACCCCGTTGTAGTCGCTATCATCACTCGTGACCGAGTGGGTGATAGAACTGACGTGGGGACCTTCCACTGCGTTGTCATCCACCGCCGAGACCGTCACCGTTTGCGAGATGTTCCAGGTGGTGGCACTGAACGTCAGACTCGTGGGCGATAGGGTGAGTTGGTTGTCGTTCTCTGTCGCTAGGGCAACTTGCACTGCGGCACTTGGGGCTGCCCCTAGCCGCACGGTGTATGTCCCCTCGCCACCCTCGGTAATGTTCAGCTTGGTTGGTCCTACCAACAGGCTCTTGGTACCAATACCCCCACCAGTCCCAACAATCAATGGTTTGGTTGTCGTGGACGTATTGCCCGCCGGGTCTTTCACCTGTATCTCTAGCTCATGCTCGCCTTCAGGCAATGGCTCTGCCGGTGTGATAGACCAGTTGCCATCTTCGTCTGCGGTATCAGAGCCAATCTCTTTGCCATCAACGAACAGGGTAACAGTGCTGCCTGGCTCTGCCGTCCCGGAGATTGTCCCCGTTGGGCTATCCAACGTCATCTTCCCATCCTGCTCACCACTGATAACGGGCGCGTTGGGTGGGGTCATATCTACCGTCATCTTGAGCGGGGTAGATTCGCTCGTGATGCCGTTCTCATCCGTTGCCGTAATGGTCAAATCGTTCTCGCCCTCTGGCAATGGCTCAGTGATGGTGCATGACCACTGTCCATCGTCATTTGCTGTCGTTGTGCAAAGTTCCTTGCCATCAGCATCGGTAATGCTAATGGTCGTGCCTGGGTCTGCCGTCCCACTTATCGTTGGGGTACTGGTCATGACCGCCGTGTTTGTCATATTCCCCGTAAGGCTTGGAGCTTTTGGCTTCGTGGTACTGACCGTCACCGTGAGCGGCGTTACCTCACTCACGTTGCCTGCCGGGTCAGTCTGAGTGACCGTCAGGTCGTGCTTGCCTTCTGGCAATGGCTCGGCAATAGGACATTCCCATGTCCCATCTGCCCCTACTGTTGTCGTACACAGTTCCTTGCCATCTTTATCTTTGATGCTGACTGTCGCGCTCACTTCGCCCGTCCCACTGATGGTCGGGGTGGTGGTCATTACTGCGGTGCCAGTTACCGGACCGGTGATACCCGGTGTTTTGGGAACGGTGGTATCTACCTTCACCTTGAGCGGCGTTTCCTCACTCACGTTGCCCGCCGCGTCCGTTTGTATAACAGTCAGATCATTTTCCCCTGTACCCAATGGTTTGTCGTCTGGAACAGTACATTCCCATGTCCCATCTTCGCCAACCTCTGTGGTACACCGTTCGTTGCCATCGTTATCTTTGATGCTGACTGTTGCGCCCGCTTCGCCCTTACCCGTCAGGGTCGGGGTGGTGTCTGAGATGACATCACTGGCGGCAGGCTCCGTAACCGTTGGAACATCGGGAATCGTGGTGTCTACCGTCACTGTGAGCGGCGTTTCCTCACTCACATTGCCTGCCGGGTCAGTCTGGGTAACGGTGAGATCATTCTCCCCTGTACCCAGTGGTTTGTCGTCTGGGATAGTACATTCCCATGTCCTATCTGCCCCTACTGTTGTCGTACACAGTTCATTGCCATCATTATCTTTGATGCTAACCATCGCGCCCGCTTCGCCCGTCCCACTCAGGGTCGGGGTGGTGTTGTTGACATCTGCATTGGCATCATCACCGCTAGGAGCAGCCGGTTTTGTCGAGTCTACCGTTACAGCAACCTCTGCTGTGCCGTCAGCCGTTGTTGCCGTGAGGGTATGCTCACCCTCACCCAACGGGTTGTCGTCAGGAACGGTACATGACCACTGCCCGTTGTCGTCTGCCGTGGTGGTACATACCGTTGTATCACCGTCTTTCACCGTGACCTCTTCGCCAGGGCGTGCCGAGCCGCTTATCGTTGGGGTCGTGTCATTGATGGGACTGGTACTACTTGGACCACTAATAGCCGGTGTGAATGCATCCGAGTCTACCGTCACTTCTACCGGTGTTGCTTCGCTCTCGTTGCCTGCCGGGTCAGTTGCCGTTACGGTAATCGTCTGGGTGCCTTCTGGCAATGGTGCTGTTGGGGTACACGCCCATTCTCCACTTGTCGTATCGGCGGTATCCGAACAGAGTTCTTTATCGTCCTTGTCACTGACAGCTACGTTGGATTCTGGTTCGGCTGTGCCACTGATTGTGGGGGTGGTATTGACAACCGTCCCCGCTTGAGGTTTGCCTACTGTGGGGGCTTCGGGAACCGTTGTGTCTACCGTTACAGCAACCTCTGCTGTGCCGTCAGCCGTTGTTGCCGTGAGGGTATGCTCACCCTCACCCAACGCTTTGTCATCGGGAACGGTACACGACCACTGCCCATTGTCGTCTGCCGTGGCAGTACAGAGGGTGGTACCATCCCCATCTGTCACCGTGACCGTTTCGTCAGGACGCGCTGATCCGCTTATCGTTGGGGTGGTGTCACTGATGGGACTGGTACCACTTGGACCTTCGATAGCCGGGGTAAACGCATCAGGGTCTACCGTCACCTTCACCTCTGTAGCTTCACTGACGTTGCCCGCAGGGTCAGTTGCGGTGACGCTAAAGGTCTGCTCGCCATCTGAAAGGTCTGTACTTGGGGAGCATTCCCACGTTCCATCCTCACCTACCGTAACAGAGCATACCTCGTTGCCGTCTTTGTCTTTCACACTCACCGTCGAGCCTGGCTCGGCTGTGCCGCTAAAGATGGGAGTGGCATTGACCACAGTACCCGGTTGGGGTTTGTCTACCGTGGGGGCATCGGGTGCAGTGGCATCTACCGTCACCGTCACAGGAGTTGCTTCGCTCTCGTTGCCCGATGGGTCAGTCTGGGTGACAGACAAGGCATGCTCGCCATCGTCTAGGGCTTTGTCGGCAGGGATGGTACACGACCACTTGCCGTCATCGCCTACCGTTGTTGTGCAGAGCACATTCCCATCTGCATCTTTCACCTTGATCGTATTGCCTGCCACCCCTGTGCCACTGAGCGTTGGCGTGGCATCATTGACCGCTGGTACATTAGCGGTTGGTGCATCTGGTGCTGTGGCATCTACCGTCACCCCTACACCGGCTGATGTGCCATCATCGCTGCTTGCGGTGAGGGTATGCTCGCCACCACTCAACGCGGTTGTTGACGTACACGACCACTGCCCATTGTCGTCTGCCGTAGCAGTACAGAGGATGGTATCCCCTTTGTCTTTCACCGTGACCTCTTCGCCAGGACGCGCCGACCCACTCACCGTTGGCTTTGGTCCTACGGTGTCTCCTGCTGTTGGACCACCGATAGCCGGTTTGAACGCAGCTGGGTCTACCGTCACCTTCACCTCTGTAGCTTCACTGACGTTACCCGCAGGGTCGGTTGCGGTGACGCTAAAGGTCTGCTCGCCATCTGAAAGGTCTGTACTTGGGGAGCATTCCCACGTTCCATCCTCACCTACCGTTACCTTGCATACTTCGTTGCCGTCTTTGTCTTTCACACTCACCGTCGAGCCAGGCTCGGCTGTGCCGCTAAAGATGGGAGTGGCATTGACGACTGTCCCCGGTTGGGGTTTGTCTACCGTGGGAGCTTCGGGGGCTTTTGTGTCTACCGTCACAGTGACGGGAGTCACTTCGCTCTCGTTGCCCGATGGGTCAGTCTGGGTGACAGACAAGGCATGCTCGCCATCGTCTAGGGCTTTGTCGGCAGGGATGGTACACGACCACTTGCCGTCATCGCCTACCGTTGTTGTGCAGAGCACATTCCCATCTGCATCTTTCACCTTGATCGTATTGCCTGCGATGCCAGTACCGGTGAGGGTTGGCGTGGTGTTATTGACCAACGGGGTAGCATCATCAACCGTTGGCGCATCCGGTGCATTATCATCTACCGTTACAGCAACCTCTGCTGATGTGCCATCATCGCTGCTTGCGGTGAGGGTATGCTCGCCGCCACTCAACGCGGTTGTTGGCGTACATGACCACTGCCCATTCTCGTCTGCCGTGGTGGTACACAGGTCAGTATCACCGTCTTTTACCGTGACAGTTGCGTCTGGTTTTGCCGACCCACTCACCGTTGGCTTTGTTCCTACGGTTTCCCCTGCTGTTGGACCACCGATAGCCGGTGTGGTAGCATCTGGGTCTACCGTCACTTTCACCTCTGTAGCTTCACTGACGTTGCCCGCCGCGTCAGTTGCGGTGACGCTAAAGGTCTGCTCACCATCTGAAAGGTCTGTACTTGGGGAGCATTCCCACTTGCCGTCCTCGCCTACCGTAGCAGAGCATACCTCGTTGCCGTCTTTGTCTTTCACACTCACCGTCGAGCCTGGCTCGGCTGTGCCGCTGAAGGTGGGTTTGGCATTGACGACTGTCCCCGGTTGGGGTTTGTCTACCGTGGGGGCATCGGGGGCTATGGAGTCTATCGTGATAGTTGCTGTGACAGGTTCGCTCGTATAGCCGCCATTGTCGTTTACGTTCGTGACAGTAACGGTCTGTGTCCCCTCTGGCAATGGTTCATCTGGCGTACATGACCAATCACCAGTCGTTTTGTCTGGTGTCGCACTACAGATGGGGGTGTCGTTCGTACCTGAGACCACTACTGTTGTGGTCATGGTGTCGGTGACATCAACGTGTCCACTGAACGTTGGGGGATTGTCAGTCACGGTGTCCCCATCCGCTGGTTCAACGCTATCTGGTTTGTCCGGTTGAGTACGCTCGTAACCACCCATATCTACCGTATCAATTTTACGTGGGTTGCCGTCCAGGTCTTTCTTGACCCCCGATTGGACACTATCATCATCGCCGCTGTTGACAGCCGGTGAGCCAGACTTCAAGCGATAGTTGCCCGTAGAAGTTGGGGCAATGGCGGAGTCAACTGGCGCGATATATAGCGGGTCAGCATCAATGTTGTTGCCTTTGTTGGTGCCAACAGTATCATTCCAACTGCCGCTCCCCCCGCTGCCTGCAACGAGACTGTTTTTGTATGTTGGTTTACTGGTACTATCAAGGACAATGTTCTGTCCGGCATTGCCCCAGATAATACTATTGGCAAACAGTGGTACATAGTTACTTGAAGCATCATCGTACACGCCACTACCCCTTGCAGCATTGTTGCCAGCAATGGTGGCGTTGTAGAAGGATGGACTACCAGCATCAATCGCTATACCACCGCCGTTAGCGGTTGCCTTGTTGCCAAAGATGGCAAGGTTGTTGCAATAAGGCGTACTGGTACCGGTATTGTAAAACCCACCGCCGTTGTTGGCAGCGTTGCCACTGATGGTTGTGTTGTAGATTTTTGGTGAAGAGGTTGAACCATTGTACATCCCCCCACCGTCCGCGGTTGCGGTGTTATCGCTAATCGTGACATTGTTGAAGTATGGTTGGGCACTTGCCCTATTGTACATTCCCCCACCGTTCTTCGTTGTGGTATTGTTGCTAATCGTGACGTTGTTGAGTATAGGTGAACCAGAAGAGCTATTGTATACCCCCCCCCCACCGTCATAGTCTGCTGTTCCATTCGCGGTGTTGCCACTGATGATGACTTCTGTGAGTTGCGGTTTGCAACTGTAGTTGAACATCCCGCCACCTTTGGCTGCGGTATTGTCGCTAATCGTGATATTGGTCATCACTGAGTCGCCACTATCGCTGTACATCCCACCACCGCTGGTCGTTGCGGTGTTGCCCCTGATAGTGCTATTGGTCATCACTAGGTCGTCATGGGTATATATCCCGCCACCGCTGTCTTTTGCGGTGTTGGAGAGGATATGCGTATTCGTGATGGTGGCATCTGGTGCCCCCTCGTCTACAATGTATATCCCCCCGCCTTTAGTTTCAGCTAGATTGTCTCGGATAGTAACGGTATCCAGGGTTATCGTATTACTTTCGCTATATATCCCACCGCCACGGTCGTCTTTAGTGGTATTGCTGATAACCTGGGAGTTGGTCATGGTAAATGTACCGTCAATGTACAACCCACCGCCCTCAGTTTTTTCAGCGATATTTCCCTCAAAAAGACTACCAGACACAGTAGCATCACTGGAAGCCCCATTGTAAAGACCACCACCATTATACTCTGCCAAATTATCTTTGACCGTGACGTTGTTCAAGGTAAGTTTGTCACTATTGTTAAATATCCCCCCACCATTATAGCCTGAGTTATTGGTCAATGCGCTGTCGATAATGGTGAGGGGAACATGGGAGTTATATATCCCGCCACCGTAATTACGTTCACTCTTGTTGTAGCTAATCGTGACACCTGTGAGCGTGAGTGTTACATCATCGGCATAGCCTGGGTCAAAGTTATGTATCCCCCCACCGTGCCATGCGGTTGCGGTGTTGGAAAGGATTTGCGTATTGGTGATAGACACGGTACTATCCGTAATGTACATGCCACCGCCATAGGATGAAGCGGTATTGCCGCTGATAATCATGTTGGTTAGTTGTGCATTACTCTGACCCATGATGGCTAACCCCCCACCATTATATCTTTCAGCGGTGTTACTCATGACTTTCGTGCCAGTCATGATGAGTGTACCACCCTTAATTGCCAACCCACCACCTCTGCCAGTATACGTATCCGAATTCATAGCGGTATTTTGCTCAAAGAGACTATTAGAGACATGCGTGGTGGTACCGCTACCCAAATACATCCCCCCACCTGCATTATCTGCTTTGTTCGAGGATAGGGTCACGTTGTTCAGCGTTAGAGCGGTATTAGCTGCATAGATTGCACCGCCATTGCTTTTTGATTCATTGTCTTGAAGGGTAGCATCTTCAATAGTAAGGCTAGATGCAGATGAAACGTATATTGCAGGTTTCCCTTTCTGCAGCGTGAGATTTTTCAATGTCACATTCGCATCTGCGTTATTGATGTAGAAAATCTGATAGCTATTACCATCAATGACAATAGTATTGGTTCCACCATCAATCGTTATCGTTACATTTGTATTGATAGTTGGAAGTGTAGAACCAATGGTAATCGTGTAGTCATCAGCAAACGTGATGGTATAGGGCGCAGTACCTGTACCACACTCATCATTCGTTGTACCTCCGTTTGCTAGGGTCAACGCCTCACGTAGGGTACACACCTCATCGTCTGTCGTGTTATCCGCATCCGTATTAACGGTAATGGCTGTGGCGGCATAGGCGGGCGTGGGTGTGGATGGGGTAAAGGTGTGTATGGCAAGCATGAGCAAGATAACGGCTAATCGTATCCATCGTTCGCTGCGTGGTACCGTCCTAGAGACGGCTTTGTGGGTTGTGTGTCGTGTTTTCATACTAAAATTCCTCGTATTCTATAGCGCGTAAGCTAATCAAAGTTCCTATACAATTCCATCGGACGATCTCCCGCCACGGCTTGTCTGTGCAAAAATAGCGTAACAAACAAGACAATGGTTGATGGGAGTTCATGCTTCTTTGTACCATAATAGTAGGTGAGTTGCTCCTTTTTGTTACATACGCGACCCCCTCAAATGTCTTAATTTCGCTTCCAACTACTACTCTTTGCCAGTTCTTACCAAAAAAGGGTACAGTATACCACTTAACCATAAGTAAAGATAAGCAAAAATGTGGTTAAGCCTTATGGGGCATCACAAAAGAAGGAAAAGCCTATGATTGATAACATCCTGGCAGTGGTTAGAGCTATCATAGCAAGGATAGCGACAGTACTGCAACCCAAAAGGGAGCAAAAAACGATAAGAAAAACGATAAATATTTTTAACCTTTGGGGGATATGAGGATGGCAAAGCGTGTCAAGAGGCAAAACGATAAAAAAACGATACATTTTTAGCGGGCATCAAGCGGGGTTTCTCGCTACAAATGCTGTTTGGCATACGAGACCGCTTCGGCGCGGTTCTTGAGGTGTAGTCGCTTGAGGATTTGCTTCATATGGTAGCGGATAGTTGGTTCACTATAGTTGAGGTTTTCGGCTACCTCTTGGTAGGTCAGCCCTTGGGCAACAAGTTTCAGCACTTGGCGTTGCTTTTTGGTCAGGGATGCTGTCGTATCCGTTTCTGTTTGCGAGGAGGAAGCAAGATGGGCAAACTCGCGGAGGATACGGGTAGCTAATCCAGGCGATAAGGGGACATCGCCTTGCTTGATATTGATGAGCTGAACGAGGAGCTCTTGTATCCCAATACCCTTGACCAGATAGCCACTCGCGCCAGCTTGGATAGCCGCAAAGAGGCTCTCATCATCTGCAGCAACCGTAAGCATCACAATGGGGATGTCCGGCTCTATTGCACTGATATGATGGGTAGCAGTTATGCCATCCATATCAGGCATCCCAATGTCCATGAGGATAATGTCTGGTTTGGTCGTCAGGGCTAATTCTATGGCTGTTTTGCCATTGGTAGCTTTCCCGACAATCTCGCAACCGCGACTAGCAAGCATGGCTACGAAGCTCTCCAGAAAGAGGACGTTATCGTCTACAAGCAATAGCCGTAATCCCAACGATGGTACAAATGGCGGCAGTTGCAAGGGCAACGTGAGGGTGACGGTTGTGCCGTGTCCAGGGGCAGATTCTATATGGAAGGTTCCCCCTATCTCTTCCATTCGACCACGCATACTGTGTAGTCCATAGCTGGACAAGGATTGGGCGGTTTGGCTCGTATTTTGGTGGGGAGGGAGTCCTACCTCAAAGCCGCTACCTTCATCAGCAATCTGGATATGGAGCAGATGGTTGTGCTGCGTCATATGTACCCGTGCGCTGGCGACATGGGCGTGCTTGCGGACATTGGTCAGGGCTTCTTGCACCACGCGCAGGAGGTGAATCATCCGGTTTGAGGCAAACTCAAGCTGTTCTAGGGATTCATCAACCTGCAAGGAGATGGTAAAGCCATAGGTATGGGCAAGTCCCGCGCAATGTTCGCGTACAATAGCCACAAAGGGGGTTCCCGTATCACCAGTGGAAGTAAAGAGCCGTTGGCTCGTGGTTGCTCCGATAATGAAATCCTGGATGTCCATTTGCGCTTCGCCCGTAATTGTCGTCAGAGTATGCAAGAGCGACTTGGCATGGAGGATGTCGCCGGCATTGAGCAAATCATAGGCAGTCTGGGACTGTATCTTGATAGTGGAGAGCATTTGTCCCACCGTATCGTGCAATTCACGGCTAAGACGTTCCCGTTCTTGCAAGATGGTCAGCGTTTGCTGCTGGGCATGGAAGACCTCAGCAGTGCGTTGTTGTTTGGTGACATCGAGCGCAGCCCCGATGATCTGGCAGGGTAGCCCTTCGGCGGTACGATTGAACACCATGTCGTAGTGGGTGAGCCAGAGCCATGTCCCGTCTGGTTGCCAGATGCGATAGGTACATTCCAGGACTACATCATCGGGAGCGGATGTGAGTTGTTGGATATGATACTGGACTGTGGAGCGGTCTTCTGGAAACACTGTTTGGGGAGCATTGCGCTGCGTGGCAAACAGTCCATCAAAGAGCAGATCAATGTGACGATTGCGATAGACCATCTGGTGCAATGAAAGGTCGTAGACGTACATCACAAGGGGGATGTTGGCGGTGACGAGGTCCATAAAGCGTTGGCTTTCGCGCAATTTGGCTTCGACCTGTTGGCGGGTGGCGACCTCTTGGAGCAGTTGTTCATTTTGCGCTTGCAATTGTTGGCGCATACGGTGGATTTGGAGATGAATACTGACCCGCATTCGCACTTCATCGTGTTGGTAGGGTTTGGTGATGAAGTCTACCGCACCAACAGAGAGTCCCCGTACTTTGCTAGGGATGTCTTGTAGTCCACTGGCAAAGATGATAGGGATGGTACTCAGGTGCTCGTTTTGTTTTAGTTGGATACAGAAGTCATAGCCATCTACGTTTGGCATTAAGATGTCGAGCAGAATAAGGGATGGGGGAGCATAGATGATAGATTGCATCGCTTCTTTGCTCTTGGCAAAGGGGCGGATGTTGGAGAATTGTTCTTCTAGGATGCTAATTAGGATACGGAGATCATCTGGGTTGTCATCAAGGATTAGGATGCTCTCTTCTGTATCTATGTCGTATTGGTTCATGGGGGTATAGTAGCATAGGTGAGGGGAATGGGACAAATACCCACATTGCCCGCGATAGTACCCCAGACGTATTAGTTGCTATCGACCAGCTTTGGGCAATTGGGAGAATGACCACGGATATTACCACTCTGGTAACGGTTGCTTTTGTACCGATTCACAAAACCGTGGGGAGCACCAAGATAGTCACTCCCTTCTCCCCCTTCTGATGCGGCAAATCCCCCTCTCGTAAGACCCCATACCGCGCCCCCGCTGCCATGCCCAACGCACCGACTGTACGCCGCTGCTGCTACCGCAGTGCTGTGTTACGTCCCATTGCGACCATCGCCGCCGTTCGTCCGCGACCTGCGCCACTTATGGATGATGACGTAGCCGGCGAGATCGCCCACGTCCAGGAGCGCATGGGCAACACCATTGTCAAGACGACCCTAGCTACGTTGGTCGTATCACGTAACCACTGTTGGGCACGACGGAGCGCGTCCGCTGGTGGCAGCGGCGGGGGCGGGGGTGAGGTCAGTTGTGGTTTTTTCGCAAAACCGCGGGGAGCACCGAGCGGAGTTATTGAAAGAGTCGAATAAGCAAAAGAAAGGGGATCAACATGCGTTTAAATCAAACCGCGCTTTTTTCATAACGATTTTCCTCAGAAACGATGGTCTGCCTGTTGTTGTTTACCAACTTCATCGGCAAACAACAACAGGTAGACGAATGGAAACCGTACCACAGACATTGCGTCTGCGGTTGCAAGCCGCGCTTACTTACCTACGTATGGTAGATAGACATACACAGTTTCTGATGTTGGAGGGACAGTGGTCTCCTCACCTGCACCAACAGTCTTAGTGACACTGCCATTGTGTGCATCATCACCAATCTGGTCAACCGTCACGTTGACCCCTATATCTTGGGTACCATTGTTGCTCACAGAGAGTTCACCATCGCCAGTATCCAGGCTAAACCGCACATCAGATGCTTCCGTTACACAGGATGTATAGTCGCGGCTGACTGTTTCAGAAACCTCTAGCGTGACGTACTGACAATAATCCGTGTCCGTCGTCGTTTCAACCGTAACATCCTGAACGCCGTTCGCCAGCTTTACCGTGTCGTTGTTGCCCTGTGTTGTTGCGATGTTGTCCAGGCTCATCGCAGAACCGTTGGCATACGCAGTGAGTGTGTAGCTCCCGCTTGCCGTTGGCTCAATGGATGCTGTGTATTCACTACCGGACGGCACAAAGTACGTTCCTGTTTGCGGTGCATCGGGATTGTTCACGTTGAACCCATCTGTGGGCAGATAACCCGCGCCCGGTATCTCACTGACCAGTGTGTCACCCGCAAAGCCGAGCTTACGCCCCTGATTGTCGCTAATCATCAGCGTTGCATCACCGTCAACGGAGAGGTGCGTACCGGTGACGACATCGGCATTGAGCATGGTGTCTGTAGCATGCCAGTATGGTAGCGAAGCTGGGAAGTTGAGCGAAGCTGGTGCATAGCGCAGTGTGCTAGGTTGTGTGCCGCTCCATGTCATGCCTGCCCTCGGAGACAGCGTATAGCTCCAGCGTCCCGCGGTCAAGTCCACTTCGATGCGACGGTTGTCATCGTCGGGCCAGTTGTTGTCGTAGACATAGATGTAGCCCATCGTTCCTTGCCGCTCCGTGCGGTATGCCGTCATACGGTGTCCACCCTTGTCTGCTTGGAATACATCCACCGCTACCGGCTCATTGCGCTCGGTATACTCTTGCACACCCTGAAAAACTTCCTGTACTGTGTCATCATTGTGTCCCTGGGCAAACCACCACTGGTTGTATTGCCAGCTCATCTGGCGTGCTTGATAGAGATGGATGTAGTCGGCTATGTCGCTGCTGCGCGGGCTAAATGGACTCTTGCCAGGGTCGGGCATATCGTACAGCGGGCTAATGCTGCGATGTTCTGTGCTCAACAATTCCGTTTCGATGCCTTCTTCCAACTGGAGGAAGCGTATCAGGCTCACGGCAGTGAAACCAGCACAGTTGCCACCATCGCCAATATGGTAGTATCGGTCATAGAAATAGCGTTGCGGCCCCTTGCGTGGGGTTCCATTGGGCAATTCCATCTGTGTATCGGGAAATGCCCGTTTGAAATCTTCCCAACGCGCACCCGTATACCTGAAATTGTCGAAGCTGAAGCCATCGCGGTCTACCACAAAACGATCCATTCTCAAACTGGCAGTGAAATCCTGCGCTGTCGCTGCGGGTGGCACGGTGACAGAACGACTAGCTGGCTCGAAGGTGTAGCTTTCCAGCGTGGGCGTGAGCGTGTAGGTGCCAGAGAGCACGTTCGTGAGCGTGTAGATGCCATTTTCGCTGGTAGTCGCTGTACGTCCATCGTTCAACGTCACCAATACATTGGGCAACGGGTTGCTATCACTATCCAGCACCGTCCCGCTGACGGTGTAGGGCTTGAGAGTGGCGGTGAAATCCTGTTCAGTCGCGTCGGGTGGCACCGTGACAGTATGGCTGGCAGGCTCGAAGGTGTAGCCGTCCAGTGTGGGCGTGAACGTGTAGGTGCCAGAGAGCACATTCGTCAGTGTGTAGGTGCCATTGCTATTGGTCGTTGCTTTGTGTCCATCATCTGTCTCAATCGAGACGGATGCCAACGGGTTGTCTGCCTCATCCAGTACCGTACCGCTGACGGTATACTCCATCGGGATGGCGGTGAAATCCTGCTTCGTTTTGCTCGGCGGCACACTTATGGTGATGCTTGCTGGATCGAAAGTGTAGCCTTCTAGCGTGGGCGTGAATGTGTAGGTGCCAGAGATGAGGTTGGTCAGCGTGTAGGTACCATTGGCATTGGTGGTTGCTTTGTGTCCATCATCTGTCTCAATCGATACGGATGCCAACGGGTTGCCTGCCTCATCCAGCACCGTCCCGCTGACGGTGTAGGGCTTGAGGGTGGCGGTGAAATCCTGCGCCGTTTTGCTTGGCGGAACCGTGACTGTACGACTGGCTGGCTCGAAGGTGTAGCCTTTGAGCGTGGGCGTGAGCGTGTAGGTGCCAGAGAGGACGTTGGTCAATGTGTAGGTACCATTGGCGTTGGTGGTTGCTTTGTGTCCATCATCTGTCTCAATCGCGACGGATGCCAGCGGTTTGCCTGCCTCATCCAGTACCGTCCCATTGACGGTATACTCCATCGGGATGGCGGTGAAGTCCTGTCCGTTAGCATCGGGCGGTACACTTACCTCGCGTGTAGCGGGGGTGAAGGTATAGCCGAACTTTTCTGCCTGGATAGTGTAGGTGCCCTTTGGCAGTTTCGAAAAGGTGTAGCTGCCATCGCTGCCCGTCGTTGTGGTCATGCCGTTGGTTAGGGCAATTTCCACGCCTGAAATGGGGGATCCGTCCTCGCTAGTTACTTTACCACTGAGGTTTGCGGTGCTGGGCGTGGCGGTGAATTTCTTGCCGGTAGCATCGGGCGGCACACTTACCAAGCGTGTAGCGGGGGTGAAGGTATAGCCGAACTTTTCTGCCTGAATGGTGTAGGTATTGGTCAAAAGACCTGTTATGGTATAAGTACCATTACCATTTGTGGTAGCAGTATGACTACCCCCATCTGTTGAGATAGTTACACCTGCTAGTGGGTCGCCATTGTTGTCTATGACGGTGCCAGCGATAGTGTAGGTAACAGCAGACTCGCCGTCTTCATACGCGCCCAAATCTACCGTGCCATTAACAATACGGGTATTGCCATCCAAGTCTGTGGTTACTCCCGTTGGGAGCAGGCTGTTGTCCCCAACATCAATGGCGGGGGAACCAGCTTGCAAGCGATAATCGCCCGTGGTGGTGGGAGCACTTGTGGCAGCAATCGGGTTGACAAAGAGCGGGTCAATATCTAGGTTATTGCCGCCATCCTTACCAAGACTCGTATACCAACTCCCACTCCCACCGCTGCCCGCTATCAGTGAGTAACTGGTGACAGGGGTGCCGCTATATAAGTTGCTGTTATATATTTGACCGCCGGTATTGCCCCACAAGATGCTGTTTTGAATATGAGTATTGCTGCCAGTACCATTGTACACCCCGCCACCTGTGCCCGCACTATTGCCGCTGAAGGTAATGTTGGTCAGCGTTGGACTACCAGCTAAGTTGTACATCCCGCCACCCCGGTCGGCACTATTGCCGCCGAAGGTAACGTTGGTCAACGTTGGGCTGAGGTGGTAGCTATACATCCCGCCGCCGTCGCCATCGGCACTATTGCCGCTGAAGGTGACGTTGGTCAGGGTTGGGATGCTGACGTAGATGTACATCCCGCCGCCGCTTGTTGCACTATTACCGCTGAAGGTAACGTTGGTCAGCGTGGTGTTGCTACTGTAGCTATACATCCCGCCGCCGCTTGATGCGCTATTGCCGCTGAAGGTGACGTTGGTCAGCGTGGTGTTGCTGGTGGTGTTGTACATCCCGCCGCCGCTATCATGGGGGTTGCTTCCATCTGCATTTCCCGCTGTCACAATGAAGCCGTTGAGTATGGCGGTAGCGGATACCCCATCGTTGTAGATGACGTGGTAGCTATTATCATTATTGTCGTCTTGCGTACCAATATCGCCACTTAGTATGGTTTCGTTTGCTTCCCAATCGCGTTCCCCACGACTGGTCTCATTGCCAGCAAAGCCACCATACACCGCTACGCCATCTTTGAGCGCGAAGCTGATGGTACGGTCTGTGCCGCTGGTGGGGTAGTACGTTCCCTGCGCGACCCAGATTTCATCGCCACTGCTCGCCGCGGTAAGCGCAACTAGGAGGTCGGTGTAAGCATTTGCCCATGAAGTCCCATTTTTGCTACCACTAGCATCAATATCTACATAGATTGGTCTGCGCCATTCATACGCGCCCAAATCTATCGTGTCCTCTAAAATACGGGTATTACCATCCCCATCTGTGGTGACACCCGTTGGGAGTAGGTTGTTGTCCCCAACGTTGATGGCAGGAGAACCAGCTTGTAAGCGATAGTCGCCGTCAGTGGTGGGGGCTTCGCTGGCAGCAATCGGGTTGACAAAGAGCGGGTCAATATCTAGGTTGTTACCATTGTCTGTCCCTAATGTGGTATCCCAACCTGCCCCACTGCCACCGCTACCTTGTATAAGTGTGTGGTTGATAACAGGCGTACCGCTATATATCTGGTCGCCTCTCGTTGTTGCAGTATTGCCCCACAAGATGCTGTTTTGGATGGTTGGGTTGCTATTGTCCCTGTTGTATATTCCCCCACCTTCTACTGCACTATTGCCGCTGAAGGTGACGTTGGTTAGGGTTGGATTGCTGCTGTACCAGTTATACATCCCACCACCATAATTTGATGCCTTATTGCCACTGAAGGTAACGTTGGTCAAAATTGGACTGCTGCTGTTCATGTTAGATATTCCGCCGCCAGTGTCGTCAGCACTATTGCCGTTGAAGATAACGTTGGTCAGCGTTGGACTGCTGAAGCTGACGTTATACATCCCGCCGCCTTGGTTTGCACTATTGCCGCTGAAGGTAACGTTGGTCAAGGTTGGACTGCTGTATGCGTAGTTGAACATCCCGCCGCCGATTGATGCACTATTGCCACTGAAGATGACGTTGGTTAGGGTTGGGTTGCTGTAAGAGTTTAACATCCCACCGCCATTATAATCAGGAGCACCTCCATCTGCATACCCCGCCGTTATCGTAAATCCATCCAAGATAGCGGTATCAGTTACTCCATCGTTGTAGATGACGTGGTAGCTATTGTCGCTATTGTTGCCTTGTGTGCCAATATCGCCACTCAGTATTGTGGCGTGTGTTTCCCAATCACGCTCGCTACGCTCTGTTTCTGTTGCAGCAAAGCCGCCGTACATGGCTACGCCACTCTTGAGCGTAAAGCTGATAGTGCGGTCTGTGCCGCTGGTGGGATAGTACGTCCCCTGTGCGACCCAGATTTCATCGCCACTGCTCGCCGCATTAAGGGCAGTTTGTAGGTCGGTGTAAGCATTTGCCCACGATATGCCATAGTTGCTACCAGTAGCGGCGTGGTTGACGTAGATAATCTCTGCTTGAGCATGAGCAGTTGGGACGGGCATAGCGGGCATCATCGGGATGAGCTGCCCCACGAACATGGTAATCATGAGCAGCATGGTCAACGGACTAGCGAACGGGGAACGGTGGGTCTTGGATATTCGGTGTGTCATAATAACAATCCTTTCTTAAACAGGGTTAATAACCAAATCAAGATAGCCTAGCTGCTGGCGTGAGTGAACCAATGAACAGATAAGGTGCTATTGCCACCGCCAGTAATGGCAATCCCAAGAGTACCCGCGCCCCAAACGACGACGGTACCAAACGGTGTGTGTTACGCATACTGAAAACTCCTTCTAAATAAACGATTCTTACTTCGACAGATATGCAACACCGGAGCGCAACCATCCATACTCCGTTTCGGTGGTCTGGAAGGTATCGGCGGCGTAGCACAGAGAGCGCATAGCGTGCGCGTGTGAGCAGACGCAAGTTGGATGCCTACGGACAACATTGGGGGATGGTCGTATCTGTGTGGGTGGATAGCCGTGTCTGTGAGCGACAAGTTGTAGCCAAGTGGTTACTCCTGAAGACAAAAGCAGAATAGAGAAAAAACTATAATCACATCAAACTCCTTGATATTGTACCAAGAGAGAAACGGTTTGTCAACTAGGTTACGTCAACATACATGGCACATACAAAGTCTTATATTGATTTCTGTCTGGATACAAGCATCCACCTATCTGCAGTATCATAGGAGCTTCAATTGGTTCCTTGAAACCCCAGAAAGATGGCTCAATACACAGGATACCACACTTCCCTTTGCAGTGATCGCGCCCGATGACCCAGTGCTCATTGATGTGGCGGCACTGGAGCAGCCGTTTTGCCGATGCAGAGAGGGAGAGCGCATTGATCTTGTTCACTGTTGTTTGCACCACCCGTTGCGTTGCTGCTGATACCGGGACAAGGCTCTTTCTTTCTTCTACGATATAATCATCTACATCATCGGTAATCACCAACACCTTGAAGAGATAGGCTTCACCCGGCTGTAATGGCGGTTCATCGGTTGGATAGTGAAAGCGCATCAGTCCAGGCTCCTCACATCCCGCTCGGCGAGGACCAACCAATACCATCGCCCCATACCCCCGACTATACCATCCTCTTTACCGAGTACACCCGGCTGATGCGGCTTGTCCCCACCTTTCAATGGCTGCATAGCGAATTGGAAACCCAGGTTATCAACAGCGAAACATGGGGGGCAGGGGGGCATATCGGGGATGGAGAGGATGGAAACCTTGAGAAGTATCATCAACAACGGCTACAAAGGGGATATGCAGAGCTTGGCAAGCTGGTCAAGCAGGGGCAGGAGATGCTCGAAGCGGCAGGACGGGCTGTGGGATTGGTGCAGGCGCAGCGGGAGCAGGAGCGGCTGGTGATGGAGCAGGAGCGGCTTGCCCAACAAGAGCGACTGGCATTGCTGTTCTCCGTGTTGGGGGTAGCGTTAGCAACGGCAGAGTTCATCACAGCGGATGTAGCAGCGGATGTATTCCAACTTGTGTTTGGCATCAGCATCACAGAGGAGACCGTAGGGGTGCTGGTGCTGTTACCTGTCGCAGGGCAACTGCTTATTATGGCAGTTATCGGCGGCATCGCGTGGGTAGTTGTGGCGTTGGGCTACGAGCGGCTCGTGTGGGAAGAGGTGGTGGGGGATGAAATATCTCCATAATCTACCTCTATAATTATAGTGGTATACACTTATTTGTGTATAGACATCATCGGTTGAGTACAGTAGAAAGCCTTTTTCCTAGAAAGCACATGCCTCCAGGTGTCTTCAAACCCTTCTGGGGGCATGCTATACCGGGCTGTGAAGCCTACACAGCATCTCGTAGAGTGTCCGTTATTATCACCAATCCCATCGCCAGGTATACCCACCACTATATTTTGCCTGTGCGCCAAGTGCTAAACCAAAGTCTGTATTCATACCTGCACTCATTGATACTCCTCCTGTACCACCCCCCACTTCAGCCGAAAATGGACCTTTCCCCACACCCGCACCATCCCATCATCCGACCCTAAAGCCAGCAATTGCCCATCCGAACTAAATGCTATGCTAGAGACCTCATCCTCATGCCAAGTAAGGGCAACGTGTAGGGTGGATGAGTCTTTTGTTATATCCCATACCCGTATTTTACCATCATCCAACCCTGAAACTAACAGATGTCCGTCTGGACTGAACGCTATACTCCTGACCCCACCCATTCTAACTGTGGTAAGTATAGAGTGTAGAGTAGGGGAATCATTGGTCATATCCCATATCCATGTTGTCGCATCCCACAACGCTCCCGAAGCCAGCATTTGCCCATCCGGGCTGAACGCTACACGAGAAATACGACTCGAATATCCCGTGAGGATAGCTTGTGCAGGTGGGTTACTGTCCATATTCCATACCCTCACCGTCGTACAACAGCTACAGTATGCCACAACACCACAGTTCTCGCAACATCTAAAGCGGCTAAAGCGAATGAAGCCCTTTTATCCCACCGCTAAAGCTGGTGGGTTTTACGGGCTACTTTTAGAGAACAATATCCTTACCTTGACAGGGTATCAAGACCAATTTATACTCCAAGTATCGTTAAGGGTAGCCCTCACGTATGAAGAACTCCGCACTGTAGCGTTATTCTATGTCAGGGAATAGCTTGGTATGTTCCCATACTGGAATTTGGTCAAATCACCCTGACGAGTTAGTCCAATAGCTATGCATTTGAGCAATTTATACGGTGTCTCCTTTCGGTTCAAATGGTGGGGGAGCCGAGAGATGGAAGAAAGGTATACTACCTAATTATGAAAACCCATTTCTTCATCGGAGGAATGTTCTGTATCCTCATCATATGGATTTTGTCAGTTTCACCTACAACAACCGTAGCAGAACCCCCTCCAGACGGATTTGCCGACAAGAGATTTGCAGACCTCTGGTTGCAAGCAGACGAAACTGTCTCTACCGGCATCACCCACCGCTCTTGGATATGGGGCGAACAAGCTGGAGATCGTCGCTACGAACAGTACAGATCGGCAAATGGTTCTACTCGTTTGGTGCAATATTTCGATAAAGCCCGTATGGAGATGCCCCAAACAATGGAAAGAGATACCAATTCAAACCCAGTGACGCTAGGACGATTGGTTGTGGAGATGATACAGGGACAGATACAGGCAGGTAACACGATAGTTCTTTCGCATCCACCTGCTGATCTTCCTATCGCAGGCGATTTGCACAACAACCCTGCGCCAACCTATGCTGAACTTGGGGCAATCACCGCTTTTGATGGGCAAAACAAAGCCCATCCTCAACTAGGACAATATATCCAAACCGCCTACATCGACCAAATCCCAAAACCTTACCCAGAACACGCAACCCCCGAAACGCAAATTGTCCACTACGAACCGGTCACCGGTCACAATATCCCCGCGATCTTCGCAACGTATATGGATACTATCGCCCAAATCTTTCAATCCACTTCATGCTGTGAGCAGATAGACTCCCTATCCCTCTTTGGCTTTCCTATTACAGAGCCATACTGGACGTATGCCACGATTGGCGGCACACTTCAACCAGTCCTTTTTCAAGCATTTGAACGTCGTATTCTAACCTACACCCCTTCCAATCCCATCTCTTGGCAAGTTGAAATGGGGAATGTGGGACAGCACTATTTTCAATGGCGTTATGGTCGTCCAATTTCCTATACCCAACCAGGTTGGACAGGAGGCGTACATACCTACGAAACGACCCACAACATTATGACCTACGACTATGCATCTGCGCTTGTCCCCACGCTTCCCGACGACCCAATCTATCCCTACCCTCGAATCAATCACCAAGCTATTGGTTCCCCACAGATGCAATCCTATCGTGTGCTAGTTGTAGAAAACCGTTTTATGCAATTAACCTTTCTCCCAGAACTAGGCGGAAGACTCTACCAAGCTCAAGAAAAAACCAGCGGACGAACAATGTTTTATCAAAACCCTGTTATCAAGCCTAGCGTGTTTGGTCAACGTGGGTGGTGGTTGGCTGTAGGGGGGATAGAATGGGCTGCGCCTACAGAAGAACACGGGTATCTTGAATATTTGCCCTGGCATGGAACCATAGACCATACCCCCACTCACACCCATATCACGCATGAGATTAGGGAACAACAACAACCCTTCCATGTAGCAGGCTCTGTTTCGCTTGCTTCCAATGAATCCCGCTTTGATGTCACAATGGAGGTGACAAATCTATCGGACACGCCTCAACCACTTCAGATGTGGATGAATGCTATGCTAAATCCTGGTGGCACTGAACGGCTTGGAGATACGCTGCGCTTTGTTGTCCCAACACAAGAGATGCTCGTGCATGCGACACAAGACCCGCTGCTTCCCCAACCCGGCGAACTCATCCCTTGGCCCCGAGTAGAAGGACGGGACATGAGCTACCCTGCCAATTGGTATGGCTATGTAGGGGTCTTCACATCGCATACCGTCCCGTTTCTTGGTCTGTATGACAGCGACCAAGATACCGGTGTAGCGGTTATCCATCACGACCCAACTATTGGTGGCAAAATTTTTGGTTTTAGCCAAACCTTTGAACGTTCTCTTTATACCGACGACAATAGCGAATATGTTGAGCTTTGGAGTGGAGCACAACCTACCTTCTGGGATTATCCTTTCCTTGCGCCCGGTGAAACTCGCCGTATACACACGACATGGCTTCCCCTCTGGGGATTGGGAGAGCTAGTGACAGCATCAGCTGAGGGAGCTATTGGGATGAACCAACGCCATGATGGGAATACCTCGCTGACGATTGCAACAACACAGGTTATTCCCCATGCAAGCGTGATCATTCGGTTGGATGATGCTGAAATCTTTCGATCTGACCCCCTAGATCTGCGACCAGATCAACCATTGACCATAGACTTACCGATAGCCATTTCCAGTACCAGCCGAGGGCAGGTAGAAGCCCCCGGCTTATTGCTAGAATGGTAGACTTTTGTATCAATAAGGAAACGCATCTTTGTGGCGGGTAAATGTACCATCATTGGAGAGAACCCAAATACGCTTTTCTTGGATGCTCTGGGTTGCTGTGGCAAAAAGCATCACCCCGTGCTCATACGGTTGGAGTGCCCCATCGCCGGGCATATCAGGTTCTTCTGGAGTTGTAGCACATTTCCCTAGTGCATCGGCAATATCAGGGTGGGCTGCGAGCAGATTGCCAAACCCACGAACCGGCTGGTATGTCCCCGATGGGCAAGCATACGAAGGGTCATTCTTGGCGAGATCACGTTCATAAAATCGCTCCCAATAACCCGCTTCATCGCCTAAAAAAACATAGATAGCTTGCTCATCACCCCACCAATACAGCATCCCATGCGGGTAGTACTGAACAACAAACGCTCCCCCCACCTCAGCACGGGTTGGACACCCTACTGCCTCTTGTACTGCCAAGTTGTTATTCCACAGGAGACCAAACCCCCGGCGGATTATCCCCGCTAGTTCGCATGATTCTGTCAGAGAGGGAGAAGAAGGTTCATCACCAGCAACTTCAGACCCTGGCGATAAATTTTCAGGGGGCGAATGAGACGGCTGCTCCCCTATATCAGAACCAGGCTGTATTTCATTTCCCAGTAAACCAAGCAACACATCATAGGGAGGATGATGTTCTTCATGCAATTCAAATCGCGCCCGTTCAAACCACTGGACGGTATACTCCTGCCCCTGGATTACTTCGGTTACTTCATCGCTGATAGGCAGACCAAACAATGCTAAGTTTTCTGCTACACTCTTCCCAGTCTGTCCATCTATTTCAAGCCCATTTGCCCGCCATGTGCGTAAAATCCTGCCACAAATATTGTGTTGGGTCTCTTCAAAGTAGAGACAATTTTGACGAGGCTCTGTTTTCGGAAAATCTCGCCAGTCTCGTCCTTGGCTCTCCAGTACATCAACCCCTAGCCGTCCAAGTAAGACATCATAGGGTGCTGGATTCTCAGGATGCAACTCCAACCGATTACGCTCAAACCATTGTATCTCGTAAAATTGTCCTTCTATCTTAGCAGAGCATTGATGGGTGATAGGATAACCAAAGACTGGCAAACCTCCTTGCTGTTGCCAATAGCGGTTTATTCGTTCTCCCATACAATAGCTGGTCTCAGCAAAACAATGATCTCCTATAACAATTGGCTCGATTCCAGAAACCCTATCGGAAGGAGTAGCTGTCTCAGGAGCAGGAGATGGGTCAATCACTATACTAAACCATGCATTCACGAATCCTTCGGGATTAGCCCCTACACCCGTATCCGCAGTCATCCATCGATCTATTTTGGTGTTGTATACGCCAAAGTCTTCCCGATAAAACTCTTCTGGTAATAGCTTATTAGTATTTCTATTGATGCGTTCTCTATCATCTCTACAGCTTTCTACACTACAACCATTGCCATGCAGCAAAAACGTACAGCGATACACAGGGTTGCCCTGATCTTCTCCATTGCGAACACAATCGCCAACACGAAAGAAACCATTTGCTATATGTGATGGGCTAGATTGCCAAGATGTATGATAGAAATAACTCCCTTTTCCGTGCAGATGCTCCAGACCAGAGGGCATATTGCGCGGAAGTGGTGAAGAAAACCCATTTGGGTCTTTTCGTAGATAGAGTGCCATATCTGCTGCTGCTGGAGCAGATCCATGACCGAGCCACGCAAATTCAACCCATGCGCTTGCTTCACCATGCTGTGGCACATGGATAGGGTTATTGTCCCCTTGTGGATGGGAACGAACAAACCGCATATCATACTCATACACGGTTTTCCGATATATCTTAATCCTAGCTCGTTCGGACGAGTTCCCAGCAGCATCATAGGCAGTCGCATGAATGTTGTTGCGTCCTTCTTTGAGATCACGACTATTGAAGGTTATTTGATAGAAACCCTCTCGTTGCGGTGCCGATGTGGATGTACCAATTTTGGGCCACGTATCATTATCATAATCACGTCGATAAAACTCAACCCGAACGACACCACTATTGTCTGTTGCCTGGACATTGAGCGTAATCTCTTCATTATGCCCAACATGATATTCGCCTTCCTCATGTGCTGGGGCAACAAACCAAACAGACGGGGCTTCTGTATCATGTGGGGGAGACACCCCACAATTGATAAGCTCAAAATAGACGGTGTTTCCACTATCGCCAAACAATAACCCACCACCCTTCCGTTTGGCAAAAAACGCATATTCTCCACAAAGCGCATCGGGGGGAAAATCATAGCGTAAAACTGCTACTCCCTCTCCATCTGCTTTCACCGTTTCATCAACGACAACGGTTCTATTGGGGTCGGTAAGTTTGTAATATACATTTCCATAAGCAGAAGCACCAGTCACAAACAAACAGATATAACCAAGATTTCTATCAAAAGTTGCCCCATCTCCTAACGCATTATCCATGGTTTCACATCCCTCAACAGATTGAAATTTCGTGAATAATGGTTCTTGAACGGACTGGTTTTGCAACAAACAATCATGCGCCTCGACAACAGACAAGGGGGAATATTGAGGGAGTAATGATAGAGGGAAAACAAATATCCCCAACACCAATAGACACATGAGGTAACGAACGAACACCCTCAACGAACAATTCTGCCTAAACAAACGATACATGCGTACTCTCCTTCTATAACTAATAGTTTTGCGCCACTAGGAAACCCACCACTTTGTCTTAACGATCACCACAACACAGAGCTATGTTGAATTCTGGGTCTTCAAGCCGTTTAGAACTTTCTTCTGGTGCGGGGAAAATCAACTGTTGATACGCTTTCATCAAAACGAACATGGGACTATGCAGATGGGGTTGGGGCAAGTTGTGGTTTTTTGCTTCTTTAGCTACAAATACCCCACATCTAGTATACCATATCGGGTATTCATAAATGTGTTCATTTTCCCTGGTTTTAAAATCCCCCTATTCTACCTAATTAGGACTTACGCAAGCACCATCTTGATAGCAGGAGATTTGAGGTGTTCACACATATAATTCGACAACAAATTCGTTTTCCCTTGCTAGACCGTTTGCCCCAATTCATGCGCGACCTGGTTCAAGCGCACCCAGACTACTAGGGCACACCCAAGGTAATTCCGCTTTGACAACAATCTGATTGGTTCTACTACGCCTATTTTGCCACCCCGCCAATGATATAGCTTGCCTCTTCCTGGTTGGATGCTGCCAATGTTTCTCGATAGACCTGAACTGTATATTCCTTGCCTGCTTGCAAGAATACCTTTAACGATTCATCCGCGTTGTCGTCTTCTTGAGACTTCCCGATGGTTTCCTGGACTTCACGCTTGATAATCTTTAGATCATAGTCGGCTCCTTCGGGTAGCTCGCGCAAAAAGAACTCGACATAGCCAGACTGCTGTGGTTTTACCAGATAGTAGTCATCAGCTATCCCCCCCGTTACCGTATCCTGAATACGGTACGCTGTCCCAAGCGATAGGTACTGGGGATTACTGCTGGTTTGGTTTCTCCCATTTGTTGCAAGAGGCACAGCAGTAATCGCTATCTGCTGCGTTGTCGAAAGCGGTCCCGTCTGTACCTGTACAGTAGCCAATCCTATGGCTAAATCCGTTGGGGGCAAGAGACGTACCGTTGCTTGACCTGCTTGGTTTGTTTGTATTTGTGTAGGTACCAGTTGACCAAATGTCTTTTCTAGGTCGAGATATTGTTGGGCAATCCCCTTGCCTTGATTATCCTTTACCGTGATTGTCAAGATACTCTGTGCTCCTGTTTGGGCTGGTATGGTTGTGGTATCAGCGACTACTGTCAATTCAGTAGGTTTGACACAATGGACCTGTAAAGTGTTTGTAACCCCTCTGCTTGCTTGCATCGTTATTGTCGCTGTTTGGGCTATTTGAGTATCGGGACAGTGAAATTCAGTAAAGGCTTGTCCTGTTTGATTCGTTTCTCTTGTATTTGGACGAATTTCCCCTACATCTGTGGTAAAAGTTATCGTCTCGCATGGCACAGGTATTCCTTGATTATCGGTAAGTGTTGCTAGTATTTCTGTGAACCCGTTGTTTTCCACATATGTCTCTGCTGCTGTGGGGTAAAGGTCTGTAGGGTCTCCTGGTAGCCAAAGCTGCGTTTTCCCCTCACCTAGCACTCGCCCACTTTCCACTTGTGCCGTCACCGTCACAATGCCAGTGACACCGTTTGGTTGCCACGTTGTCGCTACCTTCCCCTGGGCATCAGTTGTCAGGTTGACGCTGTTGCTAGGCTTCGTTCCCCCAAATGCTCCTGCGGTAGTCGTAAAGGTGACAATCTCGCCCGCTGAAAGGATTGGCGTAAACATCTGTTGTTGCCAGACCGTTGCGGTAATCTGTGCTGTCTGTTGGGCACAATTTAGCCCAATAATGCGAGGATTTGCCTCAAGTTGTACCCGTGCGGGCAAGGGCAACCCAGGATTGGTCACGGTGGGCAGTGCCAATCGCATCAACCCAAACTTTACGGGTACCGCTTGCATAATACTTCCTACCTGCACATGTACATTGCCGGCATACACTTGTCTCATCGATACAGGGAAGTGGGCAATCCCTTTTTCGTCTGTCTCCACAGGTTCCGCTTGCCATGCTTGTAATGATGGGGAGAGCAGAAACTCTACCGGCTGATCTGGGATGACTTCCCCTCGCCTGTTCCGAACCGTTGCCGTGATCCATACGGTATCCTGCCCATTGGCTAAAACCATAGTCGCACTTGGGTGGGCAGTAACATTGACGGTACTTGGACCATCGTCATCCCAGACTTCCAATATAGTCTTCTTGTATTCTCCAAAGGTTGCGTGTGAGGTATCACCAAGTAGGACGGTTATAGAAGAGGCTTTTTGTTGTTCTGTAGATTCGTTACTGGCATTATCCTGAATGGGAAAGGTACACGTTGCTTGTGTCGTATTGGGGGGAAAGACTAGTGGTTGTGTCACTTCGTTAGCATGGATAAGGTCAGGGGTAATCGTGCTCATAACTGCTTGGCACGTTGTCGTGATGGGCGCGTAGCTCTTCCGGTCCAACGTGGTGGTGAGGTATGCGGTACCAACATTTTCCCACACTTTATACTCTGGTAATGAAAAGCTGAGGACCGGGACATCATCATCTTGAATGGTCACGATAGTGCTATCTTGCTTCCCCAGCATGGCTTCCCCCTGGACGTTTTCCAAGATCACAATGAATGTTTCATCACCTTCATTGTCCCGATCATCCAAGATAGGAACGTCAATCTTTGCTGTGCTCTGCCCATCCGCAAAGGTCAATGTGCCTGTGACTACTTGATAGTCTACATTGGGCGTTGCTGACCCTGGTATCGTTTGGTAATCTACGGTTACTTCACCATCGGTAGTTCCTACTCGTTGCACAGATACATAGGCAGGGGAATCGCCCTCACGATTGGGTTCTTGAGGGTCAATGCACTGGATGACTTGCGCCTTTTCATCATCCTGTATCCGCACTGTTGCCTGCATTGGCTTGCCAATCTTCGCTGCTCCTGTCGTGCTCTCCAGAAGCACAAACCAGGTTACTTCGCCTTTCGTTTGGGAGTCATCGTGGATGGGTATGGAGAAGGATTGGGTGGTAAGTCCTGGGGAAAAGACCAGCGTTCCACTGACAGGGGTATAATCCCCTGGTATACCGGACTGTCTCGGAATAGCAGTGCCATCAAAGGTGCTATAGTCCACCGTTGCCGTTTCGCTTACCTGCCCCGTTCGTTGTACCTTCACAACAATTTCCTTGTCGGTCTCATTCCCAGCATATTCTTCCTGGGAAAAGGCTATCTCGCTGACATTCGGATCATTATCTATATCTACAATTGTTAGTACTACATCTTGTTGCCCATTTGGGACGACGTTATCGCCAGTATCACGCAGGCGGATGATAACCTTTTTGTTATCCATTGCCTCTTTGTTATGCAAGATAGGGATACTCAGACGATGACGACGATAGGATTTGGTGAAGGTGAATACCCCCTCTTGATGTATATAATCTACTTGGTCATATGCGGTGTCATTCAATGTTGTATAGGTCACTACGACGGTATCTACCGCCGCATCTTTGGGTGGTTTCCATTCGACAATGACGCTTTTTTGGGCTTCATTTTCCCGCACTTGATAAGATGGATACAAAAAGCCAACACTGCCGTTATCGGGGGGGTCGTTATCTAGGATAATAACCGGTATTTCGTTACGGGTACCTGCTTTTGCCTGTCCTTCTTGCACGGTCAATTGCACCAAAAAGTACTCTGTTGGTTCGTGATTGCTATCATCCAAGATAGGGATAGTTATTGCTTGCGTTGCTTGACCTACTTTGAAGGTAAGCACCTGTTCTGTTGGAGTATAGTCGCTCCCTTGCAAGGCACCGGTATCTCCTTGTCCTCGTTTCGTTGTGACTGTGACGGTAACACTCCCCTCGATGCTGCTGCGCTGGATGGGTAAGCGCACGATACCCGCTGACTCGTTGACGCTTACCGTATCATCTACAAATTGCACAATGCCCGCGGGATACGACTCTTGGTCAGCGGCATCATCCTGGATCGTCACCTGAACGCGATCCTGCCTACCGACCACTGCTCCCTCACTAACGCTGGTCAATTCTACAGTAAAGGTCTCATCCCCTTCGGCTTCCTCGTCCTGCACAATGGGAATGGCTATATCAGCGTAGCTCTGCCCCTCGGTGAAAGTAATCGTCTGGCTCACCCGCAGGTAGTCGCTAGGGGTGGTGGCACTACCATCAAAGGTGGCTACCCCTACCGCAATGGGGTTGCTGATGTTGCCTGTGCGCTTCACGCGCAGCGTCAACGTGAGCGCATCCTCGCTTACTATCGCCGTATCAATGCCAAACTGCACTACACCATTGGTTGCCCGCTCTTCGTCATCATCTGCAATGGTGATGGTCGCCTTGTTCTGCGTTCCAAGTGCTGCCCCATTCGTGGGGGTGCCAAGTTGGAGGGTGAAATCGTGGTCGCCTTCAATCTCGGTGTCATCATAGATAGTCAAGGGAATGATCCGAGTGGAATGGTCGTTATCAAAGGTGAGTACGCCATCCGTGATGGGAGCGTAGTCCCACCCTGCAATGGCGGTGCCATCGTGCGTGTCGTAGGGGACGGTAACGGTGCGCCCATCGCCACCCTCGCGCACGACAACCACCTCAACTTCGCGCTGCCCATCTGCTTCGCCGCCGCGTACTTCTGTGGTTTCTACACGGATAATGCCTGCTGTCGGCACGTCATCATCCTCTATCGTGATAATCGTCTCTGCGGGTACGCCAATCTTGGCTTTGCCCTGGGTGATGTCGGTTAGCATGAGCGAGAAGGACTCGTCTCCCTCAACGTCGATGTCGTCAACAAGCGGGACATCAAGGACAACAGATGGTTGACCAGCGGGGATAGTGACGGTGCCAGCGGCAAGGTGGTAGTCGCTTCCTGGC
>CAYPHM010000034.1:0-35057 GCA_964410555.1 uncultured Chloroflexaceae bacterium
GAGTCGCCCGGTTCCCCTTCTCCCCTCGGTGGGGGAAGGGGCTAGGGGATGGGGGTTGCTCGAAGGGGCAGGGCGAGGGATGGGGGGCAACAACCCTCTCCCCCCCTGCCCCCTCTCCCATAAAGGGCGAGGGGGAGTCGCCCGGTTCCCCTGCTCCCCACGGTGGGGGAAGGGGCTAGGGGATGGGGGTTGACCGGTGATCCGTTGCATGCAACATCTCTATAACCTAATCTACCCTTGTGAGGTTAAGGTATAGGGGCTGCTCGAACTTGACCCTACTCTCTACCGCAGTAAGCTATCCAATACCACCACCCGCCCCTCGCGTAGTTCTACCCGCAAGCGAGCCATTGGCTTGGGGGGCTCTGAAGTGGGCATGCTGTCGTAGTGTTGCCCATAGGGGGTATAGTAAGTCTCAAGACACTGCAAATCGCTAGGCGAAGCATACATAGCAATCTCTTCATCCCAGTGGAGAAAACAGCCTGTCCGCATATCCACCCCAAGCAGCGCGTACCACGTCCCATCGCTATCACGCATCACAAAGACAATGTCCTCGCTAACATTCATGCGCCGTTCTGCCCATTCGCTTACCGCGAGTTGCTCTACCGCAAATCGCTTGGGTACATTGTCCGTATAGGACTCTCCTAGTCCTGCGTCTAGCTCTCGTGGTTCAGGAGTAATAATCTGGTAGGCAGTAAAGCAAAAGACCAGCGTTAGCAGAATGAGGGATAGTCCAACTAATGCGGACCAAAAACGATGCTTGCGTTCTTCGCTGTATCGCTGTACTTCTTCTTCAAATACCATCAGCTATAGGAGGGGAAGAGGGAGCGTTGGGCAAAACCCTTGCCCAACGCTCCCCACAAATGGGTTTCTTATGAGCGTTCGTCTATTTTCACATACGGTACGTTCATTGGCCCAATGTACTCCGCGCCTGGTCTAATCAACCGGTTGTCACTCAACTGCTCATAGACATGGGCAGTCCATCCTGACACCCGACTAATCGCAAAGAGCGGGGTAAAGATTTCCACAGGTACGCCGATAGTGTAGTAGAGTGATGCCGAGTAGAAGTCTACGTTGACCGGCAATTCGCGGTGTTGTTGCATATACTCGCGGACGCGCTCGCTGATATTGTACCAGCGCATATCGCCGCTGTCCTCTGCTACCTGTCGGGAAAGGTTCTGGAGCCATTTTGCCCGTGGGTCATTGACTTTGTAAACCCGATGCCCAAAACCGGGAATCTTCTTCTTGGCAGAGAGTGCTCCACGCATATACTGCTCAACCCGCGCTATGTCGCCAATTTCCAGCAGGGTTCGCATCACCTCCTCGTTTGCTCCACCATGCAGAGACCCTTTGAGGGTACCAATAGCAGACACCACAGCACTATGCAGATTGGAGAGGGTGCTTGCCGTCACACGTGCTGCAAAGGTGCTGGCGTTGAGACCGTGGTCTGCGTGGAGAATGAGCGCAATATCCAGCATCCGTGCAGCAGTGTCGGTGGGAACCTCGCCGTTGAGCATATAGAGGAAATTGGCACTATGGCTTAGGTCTTCCCGGGGCATAATGGGCCACATACCCTTGCGGATGCGATCCCACGCGGCAACAACAGTGGGCATAGAAGCCGTCACTCGAATAGATTTACTGACGTTGGACTCGAGTGAATTATCGGCAAACTGCGCTTCTGCCTCATCAAATGGTCCCAGAGCAGAGACCGCAGTACGCAATGCCGACATGGGCGATGTCGTCTTGGGGAGCGCAAACAGAATCGAAATAATCGGGTCGGGAAGCATGCGATTTTCGGTAAACTTCTGCTTAAATCGCTCAAGCTGTCCCTCGTTGGGAAGTGTGCCGTACCAAAGGAGTGCGGTAGTCTCTTCAAACGTTGCGTGTTCTGCCAATTCATCAATATCTATACCACGATAGTAGAGCCGGCCATTTTGTCCATCTACGTAGCTAATCCCCGTTTGAGCAGCAACAATACCTTGCAGCCCCTTTGCTGATGTTGCTTTGTCGCCTTCGATAATACTCATGCTCCGTTTCCTTCCTTTAGTTATTCAAGTCAACCATTGACCAGTTTGTGTACGCATCATATGGGAATCCCCGCCTCACTTCTTCTCTATCCCATTCCAAGGGTACCGTATAGCTTTTGATCTGACAATTCCCTGTGCTTTTCCCCGTCAACGCCGGGGACAACAACAGGTTAATATATTCCTATCAGGAATAACATGTATATTTGATAGTATACTGTTGCCAGTTACAAATTGCTTGGGTTAGTTGGCATCACCCACGGCAAAGAGGAGTCCCCCTTCACAGGCAACTTTGCCATTGACGATTGCTGTGCCACTGCCTTTGCCCACACCACGGCGTATTTTGTCCAGCGTGACCTCCATACGGATCGTATCACCGGGGCGAACCGGCTGGCGAAACCGTACCTTGTCTACTCCCCCAAAGAAGGCAATTTTGCCTTTGTACTCTGGCAAACTGAGCACTGCGATAGCCCCGGTCTGTGCCAATGCTTCAACGATGAGGACCCCCGGCATCACGGGATAATCAGGAAAGTGTCCCTGAAAAAAGTGCTCATTGATCGTCACGAGTTTCTCGCCTACCGCTCGCACCCCCGGCTCCATCTCTAGGATACGGTCTACCAGCAGAAAGGGGTAGCGGTGCGGGATGATTTCCATAATTTCTTGTGTGGTTAGCATAGCTCTTTTCTATTCCTAGACAATTTAATCTCTAGCTCCTAGCCATAAAAGCTACTATACACGAATAGTACCTTGCTTGCAAGCGATTGGGTAGGGGGTCAGCCCCAATCCCCCGCTCCCAGTACCACCAAACGAGCCGCGAGGGTCTACAAGCGGATGTCCGGGCAATTCCCCATCCCCCGCCCTTCCCCCACCACGGGGGGAAGAGGTCAAGGGGGAGAGGGTTGTCTCGCCCTGGTATGGGAGCAGGTACAAGAGCTGGCTGCAAAAAGCAAAGACTAGCTTATCCTACGCCTCCTGCTTGGCAACTGCTGCCGCAAGCAACTGCTGGATACGTGGCACCATCGTAGATGGATTCGGGTGTATCCCCTCGATTAAGAGCGCATTGTCATACATCTGCTCAGCCACCGCAGCAACAATCGTATCATCGGCATTTGTCCCAAGCCGCTCGGCTAACCCTGCAACAAGCGGGTGTTTGCGGTTGAGTTCCAGAATACGCGGTTGCATTTCCGTTTCCTTGCCCAACAGCTTCTGGATACGCTGAAACTCTCGTCCAGGAGCATCATCGGCTGTGACCAACCGTGAGGGATTATCTCGCAATACCGTTGAAGCACGGACTTCTTTAACCTTATCGCCAAGCACCGCTTGGACACGGGAGAGTAGCCGGGCGAAATCCTCATCGCTAATAGTTACCGTTGACTCTTCTGCTGGAGTCTCTTCTCCTGGTAGGGTCAGGTTGGCATCATCCACATTGCGAAGTTTCATCCCCGCATACTCATGCAACCCAGAGAGCATGAAGCTATCCATGATGTCGGTAAAGAGCAAGACTTCAATACCACGGGCTTTCAATGGGTCAAGATGGGGACTCATCCGTGCCGCTTCAAGGTCGCTTGCCAGCACATAGTAGATTTCCTCTTGGTTCTCGACAATACGGCTCTTATAATCCTCTAGTGAAGTGAGCGTATCCTCCGAGTGGGTCGAGGGGAAGCGCAGCAGTTTGACCAGTTCGTCACGGTCCATAAACTCAGTGGCGATACCCTCTTTGATAAAGACCCCAAACTCTTCCCAAAACCGATGGTAGGTTTCTGGGTCTTTCTCTGCCATATCGTTTAGCTCACGGGTGATGCGTCCAGTGAGCGTTTTCCGTATGCGCTGCATGACAGGCGTAGATTGCACCGACTCACGAGAGACATTGAGCGGTACGTCTTCGCTATCTACCACCCCTTCAATGAAGCGATAGTAGGATGGCAGCAGGTCTTTGACCTCTTCCTGTATCAGCACCTTATGCGAATACAGCTTAATCTTGCCCTCAATGCGCCGCTCAATCAAGCCCCGCTCACGTTGCGAGGGGATAAAGAGAATGGTATGCAAATCTACCGGCGCATCGGTGGACAGGTGGATGGGCAAAATGGGATTGTCCGTCTCCATCGTGAGTTGCTGGTAGAAGGCATGGTACTGCTCGGCTTCCACCTCACGCGGGGGTCGCCGCCACAGGGCTTTTTCCTGATTAACCTGCTCGTCACCAAGATAGATGGGGAAGGCGACAAAATCCGAATGGCGTTTGATGATCTGGCGAATACGCCAATCGTTACAAAACTCCTCGGCATCTTCTTTGAAATACACCGTAATAGTCGTCCCCCGCTCAGCACGCTCGGCTGGCTCAATGGTAAACTCATCCCCCCCCGTTGCCTGCCAAGTGACGGCTTGGGCATCCGGGCGGTAGGAGCGGGACGTGACTGTCACACGGTCTGCGACCATGAAGACCGAGTAGAACCCAACCCCAAACTGTCCAATAACATCAGCTTGGGCTTTGTTGTCCTCACCAAGATTTTTGAGGAAGTTCCTTGCCCCAGATTGGGCAATAGTCCCCAGATTTTCTATCATTTCCTCACGAGTCAATCCAATACCCGTATCGCTAATGGCTATAGTTTTGGCTTCACTATCTAGGTCAATGCGAATCATAAGTTCTGCTTCTGGATTGAGCACATCCTGATTCGTCAGCATTTCAAACTGGATACGGTTTAGGGCATCAGATGCATTGGAGATAAGTTCTCGCAGAAATATCTCCCGCTCGGTGTAGAGGGAGTGGGCTAGAATATCAAGAAGTTGGCGTATTTCAGCACGAAACGTTAGAGATTCGGCGGCTGGATGGGTAGTCGTTTCGGTTGTTTCTGTCATAGCTTGGTGCTCCTTTCGTCATAACGTTACTAAGAGAGTCTAGGTCTTTGGTATAGTCCTCTTCAACTAGACAGCATACCACACTTCTATGAGAAATCTGCTAACGAAGTGTTAATATTTTGTTGGTTATTGCAGCTGTGGAGATAGCGGTAGCGTGGGAATGGGCGCAGACGGGAACTGTTGCCAGCTTTACCGCATTAGGGTGATTTGGCACAACAACTACCCCGAAACTGCGCCATTTCGGGGTAATCCTACGCTACCAAGAGAGGTTAGCAGGCGAGATAACTCGGAGAGCAAGCATTATGCGTTGGTAAGCGTAACCGTGCTCTGCTGGAGATGCCCATGTCCATTGGTCATGCCACCATTTTTGCCACTTTGGTGCCCATTGAGATGGGGCAGCCCATTGAGCCGTTGGCGTTCAGCTATGAGGTGCTGTACAATATCGGTGACAATAGGAAACTCGTTGCTCCAGCCATCTTCTATATCTTCCCAAAACTCCCCCATCACGCGGCTACCTGTGCGCTCATACAACAGGGCTTGCGAGAGCATCTCCACCCGGTCTAGCTGTTTAATTAACCGGGCTTCCCGGCTTGCCCCCTCGCTATACTCATCCCACAGAGCGAGGTAGTATGCTGCCTGGGGCAAGTCTTGCAACATTTCTATTATGCCTTTACGTTCTGCTGCTTGTTTGGCTTCTACCCCAAACAATCGACGGGCTGAGAAGGGGAGGTCGCCTACGAGAGCTTCAGCCATGTCGTGCAATAGGGCAATAGAAAGCAACCTTCCGTGATCCAACCCTGGAACATGGTCACTCACAAACATGGCTAATGCAGCGAGGCTAAAACTATGTTCTGCGATACTTTCTACATTGTTCAACCCGCGTTGGAGCCACCCGGTCCGTGGTAGCAACTTGAGAGTCAACAGGCGGGAGTGTACTCCCATAAGGGTTGTTGTTTGGTCTTGGTTCATTATCATCTCTCCCTTGCTTTTATGGAGTCCCCAAAGTATCTACGTACTATTGTAGTACGTAGATGGTAAGGACTATTATTATCGCATGGAGAAAGCGCAAAGTCAATGATATAATGATATAATGAGAGATGGGGGTAGAGACATAGCAAAGTCGCACCGCACCGTGGTAAGGATTATAGCCCTTTTGCTCCCCCACACCCTGTCCCCACTCTTATGCCAGGGCGAAGGGGATAGTGGACTTTGCCATGATTATCTTCATGCATTAGCCCTCATCGCCACTCAAACTATCCCGCAAAATTTCGAGGTTTTCTAGGGCTAACCCGGTCCCAATAGCGACACAGTGGGCAGGTTGGTCTGCCACGTAGCAGGGAACGCCAGTCAACTCCGTGAGCAGTTCATTGATACGACGCAGCATAGCTCCGCCACCGGTCATGACAATACCCTTGTCTATAATATCGCTAGACAATTCTGGCGGCGTTTCTGCCAGGACAGATCGTACCGCATTGATAATGGCTTCCAATGGCTCCTGCACTGCTTCGGTAATTTCTGTAGAATCCAATTCAATGGTGCGTGGTAGCCCCGCCACCTGATCTCGCCCCCGCACCTGCATCGTGAGTGGGTGGTCAAGCGGCAATGCTGAACCAATCTCAATTTTGACACTTTCTGCTGTCCGTTCACCAATAGCCACATTGTATTTACGCTTGACGTAGTTTGCAATAGACTCATCAAACTTGTTGCCACCAACTCGCACCGAGTGGCTTACCACAACATCATTTAACGACACAACGGCTACTTCTGTTGTACCGCCCCCAATGTCTACTATCAGGTTGCCAGAAGGTTGCCAAACAGGGATATTAGCTCCGATAGCCGCAGCAAGAGGCTCACGGATAAGCCATGCGTGACGGGCACCAGCTGCCATTGCTGCATCACGGACGGCACGCATTTCTACACTAGTCACACCAGCGGGAATACAGATCATTACCTCTGGCTTACTTAGGCGAAATCTGCCACATGCTCGCCCAATAAAGTGCTTCAGCATGGCTTCTGTCACTACATAGTCTGCTATGACCCCATTTCGCATCGGGCGGACAACTTCAATGCTGGCTGGCTCGCGCCCAAGCATAGCCAGCGCATCAGACCCTACCGCCCGTACACGATTGTCACGGGTTGAGAGGGCTACAACAGAAGGTTCAGCAATAACAATACCTTTTCCCCTCACATATACCAGAACATTTGCTGTTCCAAGATCAATACCAATATGTTGTGCCATAAAAATTTTTATCCAGAGTGCATGGAATATCCAAGTATGATTACCATACCGCGCTTATCTTACAGAAATTCACCTGACTATCCAACGATATGAGAACATTCTCAGATCCATATAGTACCAAGTAATTGGCAATTAAACAAGGTGAGTCCCCGATACCGGGTGTGGTAGACGTTTTTTCTTTTTCCTAGCAACGTTGCCGAACGAAAGGTATTTGTCCCTGCTGTTCCCCACTTTCCCTTGCCCTTCCCCCATCCCCTAGCCCCTTCCCCCACCGCGGGGAGAAGGGAGTATTGTTTCCCCCCATCCCCTAGCCCCGCGTCCCACCGCGGGGAGAAGGGGGACCGGAGAGACGTAGCATGCTACGTCTCTCCAAGCGGAGCGGGGGCAGGGGGAGAGGGTGTCGCATGGGAGAGGGGGCAGGGGGAAGGTTAGGAATAGAGCCGTTGCATACAACGGCTCTACAAAGACAACCTTATGGTTGTACCCGCAACAGTTGCCCTGCCGAACGCCCATGTACTTCAGGGAAGTAGATTTCGCTGGCAGTCGTGGGGATAACGCGAAACTCACCCGGCAGCGTTGCCCGCATCATATAGGTGTAGGTATAGGTACCACGCCAAAGATGGTTGGAGAACAACACGACCTTCTCATCGCGGTACTCGCTGTGCTCATACCATCGCCACCACCACCACCACCAATCACCATATCCCTCTGGATACCACGCCGGCATGCGCCCCCCGCCAGGATAGGTGGCATCGTCTGTTGTGGCAAGCGAGGGGGCTATCACCTCTGCCCCGGCGGGTAGCGGGTCTTCTACCATGACGTAAGTTAGGTTGTGGGGTGCCACAATGGAAAGCTCAACGCGGATGGTATCGCCCAACTGTACCTCGCTTACTGGCGGACACGCTGGTCCCTCTTCACACGCCGCATCCGTGTAGCGTCTTCGCACGATAATACCACGGTCTAGCGGCTTGATCTGTTCCACTGGCAAGAACGCCCGTAAATGGGCTGCGTAGTAGAGTTCACCTGCCCCCGCGCTACGTCCCACTGTCAGCCAATTCTTGCCGCCTGTAAGCAGGTCTGCCACCTTGCGCGTGAGGACAACCGGCGTATTCACCTGGTCGCTAGTCATTGTCCCCTCTGCCAACATATCGCGCTTCTCGTACACCCCCGGCTGGCTCATCCATACCGTGTAGTCATACGCAGCATCCAACTCGCCACTCTGCACCATCCAATCTGTCAATGCCAACAGCGACCAGACCGTTTCTTGGGTTGTCTCCCATGCATCCCCATCCCGCGCAACCATCAACCAACGCACCACGTTGGGGATAAGTTGGCTGTCGGGGGTAATTTGCGTTAGGGCTTTGAGGATGATCGCCGTAGTGCGAGTATCCGTATTCATCCCCCAACTATCCCGGCGCGATTCCTCCCAATGGGTACCGGTGGCACTGACTATCGCCGCGCTGTTGAAGTCTGCCATAAGCGCAGGTATGCGCTCATCCTGGGGATTGACACGGTGTATGCTCATTGCCAACAACGCCTTGCCATACAGACTCAGGTTATCGCGCTGCTCATAGATGGTATCTATACGGAACGTATCAACCTCACCGGCTTCTGTCAACACATAGAGTATCCAAGCGGCACGGTCTGCGGTCCAGGGCATGATGGAGTGTCCATCAGGTTGCACTGCCCATTGCAAGTAGGAGATGCCCCCCATGAGCATATTCTCGTTGACCTCATAACCAGCGGCTTTTGCCTTGACCATACCAAAAACCACGTAGGCGGTGATGTAGGGGTTGCTCTGTTCGTAGACGCGATCCCACCATCCCCACCCGCCATCGGTATGCTGACGGTCATACAGTTTGTCCAAACCTTCAGCAACCAACTTGGGCAATTGCTCTTCCAGGTCGGAGTTGTCCACACCTAGCTCCTTGAGGGCTTTAGATGTCACCACATTGGGCAGGAAGCGCGAGACTACCTGCTCGGTACACTCATAGGGAAAATGCTCTAGGGCTTTGAGACCATCACGCATACCGGCTGCCAACGAGGGGTCAAGTCGCACGGTAAGCTCACCCTGCTGCTCGTCTAGCGCATCTAGCGGCGGCAGCCCTATAACCTCAGTGCGTGTGCCCCTGTCGGGCAGGTAGCCAGCGGTGCCTACCGTCTCTGCTGCTGCATAGCGATACACCGGCAGCATCCCATCGGGGGCAGTTGTCAATCGTGGTTTGCTGGCATCGCTGTATGCCCCCGATACCGCAGCAAACACCAGATTTACCGTGGGGACATCCTGTACCGTCACATCCCAACGTACCTTTGCCTCACCACCGGCTGCCACCTGCACCGTTTGGGTGATGGGTGAGCCTAGCGTCACCCCACTTGCATGCAAGCCTACCTGCACATTCAGCGGGGCATCCGTGCGATTGCTGACATTGGCAGCAAGTTCTGCCTTGTCGCCTACCACAAAGAAGCGGGGTGCCACCGGGCGCACCATGAGCGGCTTATTTGCTACCACTTCAGCCGTTGACTCGCCAACTTTGGTGTCTTTGGTGATACCCACTGCCCGCATCACCCACGTTGTCAGGTTGTCAGGGAGAGACACATCTACCGAAGCATGCCCGGTGTTGTCGGTCTCAATTTGCCCTTCCCAGTAGGCTGTGTCGGCAAACTCTTCGCGCACTGAAGGCGCGTTAGGGTCGTCTTTCTCGCGCCCTTCATCCCCATCATCTGGATAACCTAAAATGACAGGGGTACCTGTTGCTGGAGGAGCTAAGGGTTCTGGTGCTGGCTCTTCGGGCTCTTCGTCATCTAACACCTGATCATCTTTTTCCTCCTCCTCTAGGTCACGGTCTGCCGAAACAGACATACCACTTGCCGTCACTACGCCAAGCGGACGCTTGCCAAAGAAGGTTTCCACAATGGCACGGGGGACTCGCGGCATCAAACTCAATACCGCCTTGTCTACCAAATCCAGCGATAGCTCGGCTACAACCGGGTTGCCATCCTTGTCTGTCACTTGGATAGTGTAGCGGACTTCTTGCCCTGGCTCTGCTTGCGTTTGGTCTGGCTCGACCCTGATGTGCAATGTTTGCATATCTGGCTCCACTGCCAACGGCACAACCCCTACCTTGTAGTTGGCAGGCATAGAGGGAAGATAGACGTTCCCTTCGTGTGGGGGGCTAAAGAGCACAACAGATACATAGACGTTGGGGACATGTGCGTTGGTAATGGGCAGACGGTAGACCGTGCTATTGCCAGTCATACGGATAACCTCATGGCTCAACACCCCGCCGCGCTCAACCGTCACCAATGCCCAGTGTTCCACCTGGAAGGGGGATGGAATGAATATCTCGGCAGTCTCGCCAGCGTGGTAGGTATCCTTGTCGGCTATGAGCATAATGCGGTCATTATTCTGCATGCGCCAAGAGACAAAATCGCTACTCGATACCCAGAAGAAGGTAGATGCTGTCACCTCGCGCCCGGAGCCATCCCGACTATTGGCGACAATCTGGTAGGAACCGCCTTCTACTGGCACAAACGACACCTGCGCCTGCCCCTGCTCATTGGTAGTAGTCTGCTCTTGGGCAACGAGGGTACGCTTGCGCTCCCATGACCAACGGGACTCAAGTTCAAGGTAGTGGTTGACCCACTCTTGCCGGTAGACCTGAACCAGCACATCTTGCGCGGGGGCAGGTGCGCCCGTTAAATCTGCTGACACAACCTCTACCTGCTGTGGTTCGCCTGCCTTGCCAATGTATGCAGTCGTAGCCACCCCCACATACCGATCACTGCCGTGCCGCACCATCTCGCCGCGCCCGCTGATGACCTGATTGTCTGTGCCAGTAGCTTTCGCTTCAAAGATGAGTCGTTTACTCTGGGTAATAGGTTGCCCTGCGCTGTTGCGGAGGTCTGCGGGGAGCGTGATGTGGACTTGCCCTTGCTTGTCCGTAACACCTTGCCCTTCCATGATAACTGTTGGTTCTTCCCGTGGCATCCACCAACAGTACCAGCAATACCACATATCATCCTGATTGTGGAACTGGTAGCGTTTTGCCCAATCGGGCGAGAAGGTGTAATTGGACAGTTTGACCGTCCACTCTACCGGGGCATGCTGCACGGGTAAGCCAAAGTAGTAGGAAACGGCGACTGTGGCTTTGATGGGATTACCCCGCACGGCTTCATCCTGCTGCGGTGCTACATTGACTGCAAACTCTGGTACCCGATAGGCTGCCACATCAAAGGACTGCGAGAAGGTAGCTATGCCGGTACGCACCGTTATGCGATAGGTGCCAAGTGGGGCATCTGCTGGCAATGGCAATTGCCCACTAAATGAACCATACGCACTGAGTGACAGTTCTTTGTCGTAGACCTTTTGGTAACGGGGACTTTCAATGACCACCTGTACGGTGCTGTGTGGGGGCAGACTATACTGCACATCAGCATCCTGCCGCAGTATCCCCTTGAAGAAGACCGCTTGATCTGGGCGATAGATGGTACGGTCTGTGGTGATATGCCCAACCTGTTGGGCATGTTCGGCAGCATATGGGAGTTCAAAATCATAGCTTGGGTGAACGCCATCGTACCATGCGGATGAGGCGGCAGCAAAGGGTTGGTTGGCAATGGCTACCAGACTGCTAGAGTTGGCAGCAGCATCAAGCGTAAGTTGGGCTATGCCATTTTGGTCTGTCGTTGCGCTACCCACCGATGTATCATCCCGTTTGTTCAAGAAATCCAGCGTCAAGCCTGATACTGGCTCGCCGGTCTTGAGATCATTTGCCCAAACGAGTGCGCCATTGTCGCTCTCTTTCAGGGTAAGGTTGAGCGTGGAGACAACGAGCATATGGGTTTGATTATACTGATTGCCACGATCTAGGGTGAGCATGTAGACTCCCGCTGGCAGTGCGCTGCCATCCTCGGCTAAGGCTACTCTCGTGGTCGCGGGTGCATCATGGGGGGCATTGAGCGGGGCATCCCAACGGCGAATGAGCGTTCCCTTGCCCTCGTTGCTATAGATCGAGTCAAGCAGGGCTTCTTCTGGCAGTTGGTAGAGTGCCAATGTTGCGGTCTGCACATTGACGGATTCAATCGTTACCCGCGTAGGCTTGTACGCGCTATAGGTCGCCACTTGCCTGGGGACGCGCAGTGCCAACGATGACGGCAGGGGAGCGGTGGTAAAGGAGACATCCATTGTTTGCCCTGTGGTGTTGCCATAGCGGTCTGCTATATCCGGGGCAATATGCACCGTGTAGGTTGTCGTGCCAAGCATAGGGAAGGAGATATGGAAGGAATGGTTGTAGTGGCTAAAGTAGTGAGAAAGCTCTGAGATAGGCGGCGTTATCTGCACGGCAGGCATGACCGTTTCAGGGTCTATGGGACCGTTGAAATGGATAACGACATCCTCGTAGTAGGGGACATCGGTTGAGCCGTCTGTTGGCTCAACGCTGGTAATCTTAGGCAATGGCACGGTGGTAAACGTGCTCTTGTAAGCAGACTGCATGGGTCTGCCCTGCTCCGCACTGGCAACACCAGCATCCAATGCGATAGTGTAGTCTTGATGAAAGCCAAGCCGCTGCGAGGGGGTGTATATCAGCGTGGCATCGAGCATTTGGAGCGTACCGGCGATCTCCTGCCCATTGGCACTGGTTAGGTGAAACCGCTCGCGTGCCGATGCAGCATCTACCTTTTGGCTAAAGTGAATGACGACAGAGGTATCTACCGGTGCAAACGCTTCTCCCATCGTTGGCACAACATGCTGTACCTCAACGGCAGGCGGTTGATCTGTTGTGAACCCCCATTGATACGGTTGTTGCATAGGGCTACCGGTTGCATCGGTCAGGTCTGCTGAGACGCTGGCAGTATAGGTTGTGGCATGGGGAAGTGGCTCACTGGGGCGGTACATATAGATGGAGGTATTGACCCACGAACCATCCCCCGCGATTGGCGGATTAAACGTGAGGGGGTCTGGCAAATTGGTTTGCTGCTCGACCATCTCCAATGGCACTACCGGGCGGTCAAAGACAACGGTAATTGCACTGTCGGGGGCAATATTTTTGGCATTGTCAGCCGGCACTACCTGCGACACGTTGAGATAGCCGGGCGTGGTGAAACGGTAGGCTAGTCTCCCCTTCATTGCGGTACCATCAGCAGCTTTTGCCCCATCGCGCAGGACAATGCGATAGGTGGCATCGCGCTTGAGCGTCACTGATGGGGTGAAGATGACGGTATGGTCATTCGTCCAGACAAACTGCCCCGTCAATGCGGCAGCAGGAGCAGTAGCATCTTGAAGCCCGGTAGAGGTATCGGTTACAGAGTCGTAGACTTCAACCAGTTGGAATGCCTGTTCAACCGACTGTTGGTCCATTGCGCGGTCAAAGACCAACTCAACCGGCTGGTCGGGGGCAAGTTCTTCGCCTACCGCCGGCGATTGCTGCATAACGATAGGCTGTGGCAGGGATGATTTTGTTGGGACAGTACCGGGGGCAACCTGGCGTACCATAGGCAGAAAGATGGTACGATTGGTCTGTGCTGGTTGGGCAGGCGGGGAAACCGTCTCTGGTTGGCGGGTGGGGGTGGAGGGGTCAGCACTCACCCCACTGGGCAATATCCAACCGATAGCGACAACAAGCGCAATACTCACACCAACGATGAACAATCGTACAAATGGCTGTAACCGTTTCATAGGGGAGACATCCTTTCCTTTGCGTTCCTTTGCGTTCCATAGTAGGTAAACACTAGCTCTTGAGGTGATGTTGTGCGGCGATTTTTTAGCAAGTGTGGGTATAGTATACAACGAAAAAGTGCCACATATGTTACAATGGGGGAGTAGGAGGTAGGGAACCATCTCCCAACAATTCGCCTCGTACCAATTTTTACCTCATACTGACAGCGTATAGCAACAAGAGATATAATGCCCCAAAAGAGCTTTGTAAGGACAACAAAGATGACAAACGTAATGATTGACTTACCAACAGACATTTATCAGAAACTGCAAGGGGAATCGAATCGTGCAGGAAAACCTATCGAGTTGCTTGTGCAAGAATGGGTAGTAGAGCGGGTCTCTGCCGTTGAGCTATCCTATGAACGTAGACAGATACAAGACCTCTTACGTAAGACTGGATTATTGACAGAGCTTGGACCTATACTCCAGGAACGAGCGAACCAGTCAACCATGACCCTAGAAGAAGTCCAAGCGGCATTTGCTAGGGTAGGTGGCAAGCCCCTTAGCGAAATTGTGATGGAGCAACGGGGACCAAAGCTATCACAAAATTAGCCTTAATAATAAGTGTCGAACCCACCTATCGGGGAAAGATTTATCGCCTACTACACAGATGCATAATGAAGCTGTAGCAGAAAAAGTGCCACATATGTTACAATGGGGGAGAATGATTAAAGTTCAAATTACCCCCTTCCCTGCCCCTTCCCCCGCAAGCGGGAGAAGGAAATCGGCGACTACTGCATCAATGGCAGTGTAGAATAGCTAGGCTTTAAATTTGACACAAGAGGTATAATAAGAACAGGAGTTCTTTTATTTCAATAAAGGGGCAACCAAAAATGTCTATCAGCGGATTACCTTCTCTTGAGGACCTTCATCTTACATTGCAAGGGGATAATTTTTGGGGACCACATTTGAGCAACCTGGTGCAAGAGGATACGCTATCAATCTCATTGCATTTGGCAATATTAGCAGAGCCATATCTCAGTCGAATCCTTGATAGACAGAAAACGGTAGAATCACGTTTTTCCGTTGACCGGCGGAGTCCTTATAAGCGAGTTCAAAAGAATGACATCATCTTATTGAAAAAGACGGGTGGACCAATAGTTGGCATTGGGCACGTTTCAGATGTACACACGTATGAAGAAATTGATGCAAGAAAACTCCAGACAATTCGAGAGGAATTTGGGCAACGGTTAGGAATAGATGACCCTACATTTTGGGACAATCAACAAAAGGCATCATTTGCAACGTTAATTTGTCTTGCTCATGTTCGTCCTATTGAAAAGATTGCTATTGTTAAACGTGACCGCCGTGCTTGGGTCGTTCTTCCACCACAACCCCCACAACTTACATTTACATAGGCATTAAATTCTTGCCTATGCGGTACAGACGAGCAAAGCGGTCTTTAGGGATATGTTTAATGCCTTGTGCTTGAAACGTAGTACCTTCTTCAGTATATATTTCTCGTAACTGTGCTAGTGGAATTGGCTGTACAAAGGATTCTGTATTGCTAAATCGAATAGCCATTATTGTTGTATCAAGGTTTCGTTGTGCGGTACGAAATACATCTTCCCATGTATAAATCCCCATTCGGCGAAACTTACGAAAAAGCTCTTGTGGTTTTCCGACAACAACTTCATCTATATGTGAACAAGCTCTGATTCCACCAGTCCATTGGTGTCTCTTATCTTTGGTAACATACCAGAGGATTCGCCCTCGTTCTAAACTGTGTCTGGCAGAACGATAATAGACGTTTTCACCGTTCAGCATAAGTTCTTTCTCAGCCCCAAAGAGGGTTTCTTCAGCAAGTTGTTCATCAAAAAGTTGACAAGCCCATTTCAATTGAATTGGTACCAAGTACGTTGGAATGTCTGCATCAACAATTTTTGCGGGCCAAAGTATGCGCTCAATGTCTAGCATCTTCAATGTATCAGTAACGGTATTTTCGTCATCTAAAGTTGCCGCAAGCGAGCAAAATGGTTTTGGTGTTTGAAGAAGTTTGTGAGCAAGGACCTTTGCTGTATCTGCAATGGACAATATCAACTTTGTCCACCTACCATCAGTGTACACAAAAGCAGCTTCTTGAAGTGCATCCTTGGTGACATCATCAAGACAAGAATCTGTAACATAGACCCATTCTGTCTGGTTCTGTGATGCCGTCATGAGAAATTGAAAAATGAAATATCGCGCAAGTGTTGCACCCAAAGACCCTTTTCTAACACGAAATAACGGTATGTCTAAAATGCCAGTATTATAGGTATCATAGACAAATACGGCGAGTAGTTCTTGATTTTCATCGTGGGTAATATGGCTCTCATACCTGTTTGGTTCAGATAAAAAACGTCGCAACTGACTACGAATATCTGTTGTTGACTCCTGTTGATCGTGGCACTGAAATTGTTGCACGATGTCATCTTGTTCTTTAGACTGAACTCGACGTGTGTTGAGACCTGTACCCGCCAAACGTTGTGTCTGGTATTCGGCTTCTCTCTGTAATTCATCCATACGTGTAATCAGTTCCGAAGGACGTATAACGGTAAGTCCAAATGTTTCGTACAATTCCTCTTGGTTGCGTAGTAACTTATCATCGCGTGTTACAAAATATTGTGTATCGCTTGCAATCGTTCTGGCTAATTGACGACGATCAGATCGATCATTTTCTGTCATTTTTTCTGGAAAGAACTTTTGTAACTTCTCTAATGTATTATCAAACTCATTTTGGTTACTCGTCAGTGATATAAAATTTTTAGCATAATCAAGATTAGCGGTTCGTTGTTGCTCATTACGATTACGATTGATTTCATTTTTTAATTCTGCTGTTATACAAAGTTCAATTTCTTCTTGGAGCCAATCTGCTAAAAGAGCGTGAGATTCTTTTGCATCAATGCACTCTTCTCCTGCCTGAAGATCAAAAAAGATGTTGGTATCTATAGCTACACGAATCTTCGTTGTCGGAAACTCTTCAACCAAAGAGAACAATGGGCGGTTATTATAATCTAACCACCATATGAACAATTTCTCACCATCTTTGCCCCTTCCTGGTTTTTCAGAAAGGTAGACAAAACCCAATTCTGGCCAGAGCTTATTTGCTATGTCATAATCTCTGCGACACAAGAGGCGAATACCAGAAAGATGTTTTGTTTTCTCGCGGAGAAATTTGACGAGTTTTTGTGCGATACCACTTCTTCGTTTTTTTTGATCAATGCACAAATGGACAATGGATGCACGATAGTGACGAGAGGAAACACGATAGAGCAAATAGCCAACTAACTGTTGGTCTTCTCCTACAGCAATGATGATATGCCTTTCCCTCGCATGGTTCTTAAATGCTTCTCTGGGAAGAAAACCGAGTGTGTTACTGTGAGCATCACCGAGTGCGATAACCTGCTCAAGGTAAGGAGAGTCCTGATTGATTTCTTGAATGTGTATATCAGTGGTCATTTTAACCTCTAAGTTTATCTGTTTGACACATCATATCAATGAACCGAGAGATTTGCAAGTAAATTAAATGCCAGTCAATTTCATAGGGGAGACATCCTTTCCTTTGCGTTCCATAGTAAGTAAACACTAGCTCTTGAGGTGATGTTGTGCGGCGATTTTTTAGCAAGTGTGGGTATAGTATACAACGAAAAAGTGCCACATATGTTACAATGGGGGAGTAGGAGGTAGGGAACCATCTCCCAACAATTCGCCTCATAACCTCGTAACCACAACATGGCTTTATTGGTACATCTTGCTCAAGGAGGCAACAATGATGAGCAAAATTTTAGCAGTAGTAGGAATAATCCTGTCAGTTATGGTTAGTCTGGTCGCATGTGGTAAAGGTAGTGCTGAAGAATCACAACCTACCCCTACACCAGTCGTCCAAGTCGTCACCGCTACACCAGCGGCAACCCCCACACCAGTCGTTATTGTCGTGACTGCCACCCCCGAAAAAGTGGCAGCAGAACCAACGGACACTCCCGAACCTACCGACACCCCCGAACCCACCGACACCCCCGAACCTACCGACACTCCCGAACCCACCAACACCCCCAAACCCCCAACATCCACACCGACTCCAACGACCCCACCAGATGGTGGCGTTGTTATGCATGGCGGAAATATGCGGGCATCACCTGGTGGCGAGCCGGTATTGGGGCAGGTTTGCCCCGATGATGTTTTCACCTTTCGTATGGTGCAAGGCGAATGGTATGAGATACGAGTTGCAGATGCCTTTGTAGACTGTGTGCCAGAACGGGTCAATCCTGGGACGGTTGGGTGGGTGCATGCCAGTTTGCTAACAGAACCTATGCAAGCCGTGTTGACGGCAACCCCACTCCCTACGCCAACGCCGACTCCAACCCCCGATTTTATCTTCGTCAATCAATCCCAAAACATTGGTCCTATCTGGAATGAATCACGGGATGAGCGGTATTCTACACAAATCACGCTCGTGAAGGTGAAATGGGCTAATGAGGATACAGACGGGTATAGCACACCAAAGCAGGGTAATGTCTACTTGCTTGCTTACGTTCGGGTAACAAACCTCGGACCGGACATGCAACGCTCGGTGTATACCTCAGATTTTCAGGTACGCACCGCAAGCGGGGTTCTTCTTGATGCCGAGAATTTCCTCAGTTTAGACGACAATTGTCGGCTTGATTTGGTAGACCTGATGCCCAACGGCAATACCGAGGGGTGCGTGGCGTTTGAAGTACCGGCAAGCGGCGGGCTAGAGCTTATCTTTGCGCCCTACCAATATGACTCGTTTGGGGCAGGCAGGTACTTGGCGTTTCGGCTCCGGTGAGGAAGAGGTGAATATGGGGGACGTGGTGGAGGTGAACGTCTTCTCCCCCCCTATCCCTTGCGAGCCGCGAGGGTCAACGAGCGGAATTGTCCCATCCCCTACGCGGGAGAAGGGAGTCAGAATCCCCCTCAAGGGTAGGTCAGCATCCCGGATAGGCTCACCACGGAGACCCGGAAGCATAGAGTCCGGGCAGGAGTTCTGGGCAAGTTCTCAAGCCCTTTGTTGCCTGATTCTCTGCGTCTCTGCGTCTCTGCGTTTCTGTCGGGAATCTCTTGCCCATACTCTGGGTCTCTGTGGTTCCGTGGTAGAAATCTGCTCCCATATCTACAATGAGTGTTGGGTATGCATCGCATAGGTGATGCCATTTTGCAAAGTGCTGCGGGTCACAATACCGCTGAGGTCAACCCCCAGATGCACCAGGGTCTGTGCCATCACCGGACCTATGCCAGTGAGGATAACCTGTGCTCCAAGCAATTGTACCGCCTGCGCTGCCTGTATCAGCGCGTTTGCTACTTGCGTGTCAACCACCTGGACACCCGTAATGTCGATGATGGCGATTGTGGCACGGTTAGCCGCTACGCCATCCAGCAACGTTTCCATAATCTGTTGAGCACGCTGGCTGTCAATGGAGCCAATCAGTGGGAGCACGACTGCTTGCTCGGAGATAGGCAACAGTGGGGCAGAAAGCTCACGCAGGGAGGTACGCTGTGCTTCGATGATTTGCCGCTGCAACGCGGTACGCTCGGCTTCCTGGCGGTATTGCCCCCTCAAGTCACGGAATAACCCCATGATGGCGATGATATTACCAGCTTCATTGCGCGTGACAAAGCCCTTCGTATCTACGGGAATGATAGTGCCATCCTGGTGCTGAAAGTTCAGCACCCCCTGCCAATCACCCTGCTCGGCAGTTGTTGAGAGAGCTTCTATGGCTAACGCACGGTCAGCATCAGTGAAGTGGTCAAGAAAGTTCATGCCAATCAACGCATCACCATAGCCAGTCAGGGTACGGTAGGCAGCATTGGTATAGGTTAGCGTACCATCGGCATTAGCCATACCAAAGCCATCGGGGGCTGTGTCAGCCATCGTCTGAAAGATGCTCACTTCAGCTTCCTGCTGCTTACGTTCGGTGATATCCTGCCCTGTGCCGATAAGGTATTGCACCGTGCCAGTGTCATCGCGCAACAACGCGGTTGACCAGGAGAGCAGGCGATGCTGCCCATCCTTGGTCATCCAGGAGTCTTCGTAGCGGTTAAGCATCTGATCGAACGCCAGCGAATGAAAGACCCCTTGCACCCTCGCCACTTGCTCCGGCGGGATGAGAAAGTCCCACAAGAGTTTGCCTACAACCTCGCGTGACTCATAGCCGGTGGTGCGCTCACACGCCGGGTTGAAGCGGACAATGTACCCTTCCTTGTCAAGCACTACTACCAGGAAATCGGTTGTTTCTAGCACCATTTCGGCTAGGTTGATGTTTTTTCCTGGAATTTCACGTTCATTCTGCCCATGGGAGTAAGATTGCGTGTGCATGTTGCTGTCTTGGGTTGTCATAGGTGAAACACCTCCTAAGTATAGTCTCCAATTGCCCGTTCCAACGCTCTATATATAGTATACCCTGAATACGAGGTGATTTAGAGTCGAAAAATAGCAAACAGGGAGATAAGCGACCTAGCCCCCCTATCCCCCGCTTTTAGGGGTAGTTAGGGGAGAGGAGAACATGTCTCACCGGTCAACCCCCATCCCCTAGCCCCTTCCCCCACCGGCATCCCCCCTTCCCCCACCGCGGGGAGCAGGGGAATAACGGCTCCCCTTCGCCCTTTATGGGAGAGGGGGCAGGGGGGAGAGGGTGTCGCGCTATGGGAGAGGGGGCAGGGGGGAGAGGGTGTCGCGCTATGGGAGCGGGGGCAGGGGGAAGAGGGTGTCTATGGGAGCGGGGGCAGGGGGAGCGGATGTCAGAGGGAGTAATAAAGTGGGGGCAAATGAGACTTTGCCAAAGCCTTTCCTACTCCCGCTTACGCGCCCGCTCCTTCGCCGCCCGCAACCGTGCCATACGCTCATCGGGGGTTGCTGGCTCCTCTGCCGGCTTTTCCCGATAAAACAGGTTGCCCACATACGCCCACAACGCCTGCATGTCTGCCCACTGCACCCGAAGCCTTCGTACGGCTATATCCAGTGGTAATAGCACGAGGGCTACCCACAACAGCGGAATGGATACCTCTTGCACGACCCCTACCGACTGGTCTAGTGGGGCAAACACCGTTGCGGGGTCGGGAGTAACCTGCCCACCCGTCACCTGCGCCATTTCTTGCAACAATTGGGGATTGCTGCCCTGGGTGCTATACTCCGGTGAATAGGCAACAACTATACCACCGCTTAGGGTGCCAAGCGATTGCTTGTCGCTATCAAGCACCGCCACCTGCGCCAGATAGACCCCCGCCGTATCCACTGGCACAGCAGCCCGGTAGCGATCTGCTGCTATCTGATCAAACGTTAGGTCCATACCCTCATCCTGCGGGTCAAGCAACCGTCCTAACACATGCACCCCCTGGCGTGTTTGCTGTGTGGTAGGGACAGTTAGGTCAAGGATAACGCGGTCTCCCTCCGTGCGCGATTCCAATGCCAAGCCCTCGGTCTGCTCTGGTGGCAGCAGCATATCAAGCAAGCCATTGGCAAACTGTGGAAACTGCTCCCACGACACCCAATCCTGCGCCCATTGCCCCTTCATATCGCTAGTCCATGCCACACTGCGCCCAAGTCCATACTGCCACTGAGCCAAAATAGGCTTGCCATCGGGGGACACCAAGATTGTGCGGGCAGTCTGGCGTGGTTCTGTTGCGTTGTAGCCATACAGCGGCGGAATGCGGTCTATTCCGCGCACCACCGGCGCAGGCAATGCGACCATTGGCACAAACGTCTCTTCCACAATATCGCGCCCAATAACGAGTATCGTCTCCGAAAGGAAAACACGCGGCACATCAGCTATGGTGTTGACTCGGTAGAAGCGTCCACCACCAATCTCGGCAATTTGGCGCAGGGCAGGGTTGGCATCCTGACCAATGGATACGACAGTAATCGTTGTCCCCTGTTGCTGCATCTGCCGGATGAGGTCTGCATAGTTGCTCTCTGCCTGCCCGTCAGTCAACAGGATGACGTGTTTCACCCGTGCATCAAGCGTGGCAAGGGCTTCGGCAGCAGGGGCTATGCCGCTGCGAATGTCTGTACCACCATCTGCCGAAAACTGGCTCAATGCCAATTCAATGTCGACTACTTCCGGCAACGGTTGCACTGGCAATACCCAATCGGATGCCACATCAAAGGTAACAATACCAATTTCATCATGCTGTTCTAGCCCCAGTGAAGCCTGGAACACCGCCTCTTTTGCCAAGTCTAGCCGGGTGCGTCCATTGCCACTATTCTGCGACATGCTGCCGCTACGGTCTATCACAAGCACCAGTCCAATGTCTGGACGGCTCATCGTATCCTTGCGGTCTAGGGCTACGGGCAACACCTCTGCCAATGGGCTGCGCCGCCATCCCCCTGCCCCAAAAGACTCGCGTCCGCCTATCATTGCCAGACCGCCACCCTGCTCGCGCACGTAGACCGGCAACGCATCAATAACAGCTGTTGGCATATCGCGTGCTAACACATCTACCAACACGATTGCATCATACGCCTGAAGGTGCTCTTGGTTTGCCGGTACACGGTCTGGCGATACAACGGTAATCTGCACATTGGTTGCTTGGAGTGCCTGTTGTAGCGACTCGGCACGGGCAGGGTCGCTGGCAATGAGCATCACCTGGGGGGGACCCTGCACCATTGTGAAGGCTGCCCCGCGATTGTTCACGCCACGGGTGTCGCCCTTTGCCTCTAACCGCACCTCATAGCGGTGAAAGCCAGTATCGTTGATGGTAACGTTGATGGGAAAAGTCGTATTGCCAGCGGGGATGTCCACATCTTTGGTGGTGAGCAGGGTATCATCAGCAAACACCTGGAGCTGTCCGCTCGTTGCTATGCTGCTCTGGATGTGGGCTTGTAGGGCTACCACTTGCCCAATACGAGCAGTGTCGGGGGCATCTAGCATATGCACCAGCACGTCTGCGCCGCTCTCCATTGGCAGCAGCACAACATCGAGCGGGATGTTGCGTGCCGAGGCAAGCTGTGCCGCTTCACGGGCTTTGCCCTCGTTTTCTCGCCCATCGCTCAAGAGTACCAATCGCTTTTTCATATCAGCCGGGAAGAGGGCTAACCCTAGTTGGATAGCCTCGGCTATGTTGGTGCGGCTCCCCTTTGGGATAGAAATCAGACGGTTGAGGATGTCCATACGGCTAGGGGTGCGCTCTACCAATGCATTCTTACCAAACAGCACTACACCAGCTTCGTCTTCGGGGGCGCGAGTAGCAAGGGCATCGTTGATATATTGCACTGCCCACTCCCGCTGCGCCGGCGTAACCGAGTCGCTGCCGTCTACCAGAAAGACTACTGCTTGGTGTTCTACCGGGCGCACAAGCTGTGTGCCAGCCAAAGCTAACACCAACACGACCAACAATATCCCCCGCACCGCCAGCGATAGCCAACCGCGCAATGGTACATGCTTGCGGATAGCTTCAAGCAGCGAGGTACTCCTGCCCCGCTGTACCATCTCACCCGCGTGAGCAAGCACTCCCCATACCCACACCAGCGGGATGAGGAGCAGCAAGAATAGCACGGTTGGGTACAGGAATGAGAGCCACATAGGGGAATTATTCTGGGTTCTCTATAGGTTCAATAATGCCAATCACCACGGGCTGCGAAACGCCCCCGGGCTCGTGCAAAAACGACACATGCACTTGCCCATGAATAACTGTCCCATCCTTGCGGATGTACCGTTTCTTGTTGGTATACGAACGATGCTCGCCGGTGAGCAGTTTCTCGAACATCTCCAACTCATTGCCCAGGTCCTCAGGGTGGGAAAACTCGGTAAACGCCATACCACGCAATTCTTCGGCACTATAGCCAAGTATCTGCTGCGTGGCTGTGTTGCTCTCAATAACCCACCCCCCCTTGCTTTCCAAGATAAAACCCACTGGCGCACGCTCAAAGAAAACACTAAGCCATTCCATACGTTCTTGTAGACGGAGATTCTCTTTGAGCAAACGGTCTAGTTGTCGTTCCAATTCGGCTATTCGCTGCTGATCTGTAGGCATGTTGGTCGTCTGCATTTCTGGGCTGTAATTTGTCATAAGTAATCTCCCTGATTCTCTTCTTATGCTTCTATCTTCTATCTCGTGTCTCGTGTCTAGCCTAGCTATAAAAATCGGTAAATCCGTCTAGTCGCAATCGGTCTAGCATGCGCTGCACTTTTGCTGCGCTTTCGGTGAGGTCTGCTTCTTCAAGCAACAAACGTAGATCGGGCAACGTTTGCCGCAAATAGGAGCTTTCTTCCCCACGTACCTTCGGGAGTATCTTTTGCTTGATTTGCAAGTCAAGGGCTTGGGCTACTGGCATCACTCCCATTGCATGCTCTATGTATTGTACGATCTCTTTCAATGTCCGGTAGCCATAGGGTTGCCCAGATTGTGTTACAAGGGTTTGCACCTGACAGAGTATCTCCCACACCCACGGGTCGGGGGGTTGCCCACCAGATTCCGTATAGATAGCCAAAAAAGCCGGCATATCTACCTCTGTTAGTTCAATCACATTTGCCCGATCCAGCAGTTTATCGCTCAAGCTACAGGTACTTTCATCTACATTTACTGTACCACTAAAAGAGACATTGAGGGGCAAACGAAAGGGATTTCGCAACATTTCTCCACTCGTTGTCTGCCCTTCGGTTGTGGGTATCCCCAAATCTATCAGTCGTTCTGTTGTTTCGTAGGCAGAAAGCAAGGGAGCTAGGTAATACTCTGGGCGGGCGAGGTTCATTTCGTCTAAACACACGTAGTAGTGCTGCTGCGGGTCGGCGGCAGCGTGCATCAGAAAGCGCAGCAGTGGGGTCGTATGGTAGATATTGGACAGCGCGTTGTAGTAGCCAAGCAGGTCACGGGCATTGTGCCAGTCTGGTTGCACCGCTACCAACAGGTAATAGGGGTTCTCTTGTGCTGATGATGGGATATGGTGTATGGCATCAGCATACAATCGGGTAAGCATCGTTTTGCCGGTGCCGCTGATGCCGGTGAGGATAACCAGCGGGCGGGTCTTGAGCGCAACGTGGTAGGATCGGATGATGGTATCACTCATGGCGACAGACTGAGCGCGGATGTGTTCGCTAATAGTTGCTATGTCTGGCACCTCGGTTGCCGCATACCACGATGAGCGGGTTTCCCTGATATGCTGTGGGGCAGCCCCATTGCCCATTTCTGCCTGCTCCATCAAGGCTTCATTCAGGGGAAAGAGTGTCAACACGTTGTCTACAATACGACTAGCTAGGTCTGGAGGGAGATCATCCCAGGGATAAACAAAGCCTGCCCAAAGGTAGTTTGCCGTGCGGGAGCCGAGGTAGGTTTCTATCCAAGAGGAGTCCGTATCGGGGGATGTGGAGCATTGAGGTTTCTTACGAAAACGTATGTCTCCCGCTTGCGCGAGTTGCTCAACCAGCGGTTGCCACACCACCGGCTGCGTGTACCAGAGTCGCTGGAGGGCAGGCTTGCGTACTCCCCACAACTGCAAGCCAACCAACACCGCCTGCTCCGCGCCACTCACCCCAATGAGGATGCCTGCGCCGCGTGGGGGGCGGTCAAAGGCGACATGGTACTCATCTACTGGCGAGCGTTTGCCTTGCCCCCGGTGAATATACCGCTGCGATTTGTAGCTTACCTCGTATAGTTGCCATTGGTGGGGGAAGCGATGGGTCGCAGCAGTGCTGACCTGCTCTGCCAGCATTGCTAGGTGGGGGTGCAGATGGTTTTGTATGGCGTTCCATCGTTCGGTTATGCCGTCAACCTGGAACACAGTACTGGCATTATGCAACGATTCGATAAATTGTCGGGTCCCAACCATAAGCACTCGAATCTTTCCTCATGGGAGGATTATAGCATAGGTTGTGGTATGTATGGTAATCTTTCTCACTCTTCAATACCAATCGTTGCGAATGACTCCATTCCGATGGGACCGGGTATCCACCCGGTTGTGGAATCATTTGATGGTTCCCAGGATTCTGCCAGTGCGGGGACAAGGTCTAGTGTCCCAGGAGCCATCATCACCAGCGGCTCCTCTATCTGGAGCGTAACTATCAATGAGGTACCAGTGGTGATATTCATAGAGTCGAGGGTAGTTGGTTCACCAGAACTGCCAAACACCAAGAATTTGCCTGCACTCATTGTCGTGATTGGTAGAGGATTCCCCTCTGCTACAAAAATTGCCGTTGGTAGCAGGGGCGTGTCTGGCAATGGGGGATACGCTCTTTGTGGGGGATATGCCCCCCGTGCCGGGGGAGGCGGAGGTTGGTGTTGGCTACACGCACGAACTAACATACTCACGAGTACGACAGCCAAGAGTACTATTTGACGATAAAGCAATATGCTAGATAGTGATTGCATTGGGGTCTTTCCTTGTAGGTACTCTTGGCTACTTGCCTACCCGATACCCACAATTGGGGCAGAATATGGCATGCATAGGCATCTCAAACTTACACACCGGGCAAGGTTTCTTTTGGTGAAGACGTATCGTCTGTTGTGGGACAGCAGATTCATCTTGTACCGGTATGGATTGTGGTGGTGATGATGGCGGGTGTGGGTGGTGGGGCTGTGACGATGACGATGGCGGTTGCGTGGGGGGTTGTGGCGTTCCCGTTCCTGTCGCCGCTTCATAGCTAATGGCTTGCAGTTTTTTGAGTTCCTCTTCCTTAATAACCAGTTGTGAGCGCAGTTCATCAATCGCTTGGACAAGTTCCCCAATGGAGTGGGAAGAGATTTGACCAGCGCGGTAGAGTTCATAGGCACGATTGCCTATCTCGATCATCTGGTTGTCGAGCTTGCGCTTCATATCGTTGAGTTCGCTCTGGGCACGATTGGATCGCTGAAACTTCTCCGCCTCAAATTTAGCCCGATCTATGCCTTGCGAAACTACTTTGCTAAAATCATCGAGTAATCCCATATACCGCCTTTTCCTTCCCTAAAACACCAACCAGGATGAGTCTGTTGGCTCTCTTTTCATTATACCATTCCCTCATCTGCTATTGGCTAGGCATTTATGCCCAACCGAGATCATCCTGTTTGCCGCCTGCTGCCGACTTATCCTTGTCCTTACCGCCTAGCTCTTCTTCTAGCATCTCCTCGACCATCTGGTCCCAGTCTTCGCCTGCTTCCTCACCGAGCTGCTTGCCCATACGCTTTGCCCACTGAGCAATGGAGCGTGGGTCTTGTTCATCCAATCCCGCCAACGATGCGGGGTCGGCGAGGGCTTCCATCCGGGCTTCTTCAGACTTGATCGTGGCAAAACGGGAAATCGCCCGTTTGATATTGCTGCTCTGACAACGTGGGCATTGCAACCCTACGGGAGTAGTAAACCCTCGCACGAGCTTTTGAAACCGTCCGTTACAATTCTGACAGGAATACTCGTAAATTGGCATGGTCTTTATGGCTCCTTAATCTAGGTTTATGATTCTTTCAACAACTTGATACTTTGGGGAAGGCGGAGCAGCAGGTCGCTTGCCAGTGTGCCGGTATCGCCTAGCTCATCCCGCACTAGGCTGCCCGCTTGGGCATGGAGATAGACTCCAAGCACTGCTGCCTCAAAGAGTCCCATTCCCTGCGCCAACAAGCCAGCAATAGCCCCCGCCAACACGTCACCCGTGCCAGCGGTTGCCAGGGCAGGGTTGCCATCGGCAAAGACCCGACAATGACCATCGGGGGCAGCAACTACCGTGGTAGCCCCCTTGAGCACAATCACCTGCCGCCATTGGGCTGCGGCATCTATTGCTACCTGTACGCGGTCTTCGCCAAGCTCTTCAACCCCCAATAGCCGTTTCATCTCGCCGGGGTGGGGGGTGAGGATACACCGTTCTGCCGGCATATGCTTTGCCCAGTCTTCCACCTCTGCGAGCATATTCAACCCATCGGCATCAATGACCACAGGGAGTATTGCGCCTTTTTGCTGCTCCTCCTCATCTTGGCCAGCCTTGCTATTTGCTTGCTCATGGTCAGTATCGGTAGCTTGTTTGGCATGTTGCATCACAAAGCCAACCGGGGTAGAGCTAGGGGATTTCTTTCCCGTATGACGTTTTTCTGTGGTACCTACCCCTACGCGAAACCCAATCCCCTCATCATCTGATGGCAATGGCAAGGCAAAGAGCTGACCAAGAAACTCTTTTACCGGTTTCTCGGTGCCTAAGCCGGGACCAACCAGCAGTGCTTGATAGGTAGCTAGCTTCTCCGCTACCTCTTCGGCAGCTTGCTTCCCTATAGTCCCTGGTTCTGCTTCTGGCAGAGGGAGCAGGGTTATCTCCGGCGGACGACCAGCAGTATTGCTGATGCTGCGGGCAGTTGCCAACGTCACGAGTCCTGCCCCCACGCGCCCGGCGGCAGACGTTGCCAACACCGCCGCGCCGGGGTAGTTGAGCGAGCCAGCAATAACCAACACCTTGCCAAACGTGCCTTTATGTGAATCTAGCGGACGTACGGGTAAGAGGTTTTGGGCTTCTTGTCGTTCTAATGTTTTGCTCATAATCTTCTCCAAATGGTTGGTAGGAATACCAATATCGGCTACAGAGATGGTTCCGGCATAGTGGTTGCCGGGGTATTGAAGCAGGCCATATTTCGTCAATCCGGTTGCGACAGTCATATCTGCTGACACGGCTACGCCCATGACCCGCCCGGTGTCGGAGTGTATCCCCGTGGGTACATCTATGGCAAGAACAGCGGGATACTTTCCCGTTCTTGCTCCCCTTGCCTGTTGCCCTGTCGCTACCAACTGCGCCAACACGCCTGTCACATCCCGGCTTATGCCCATCCCAAGCAACGCATCTATGATGAGATCAGCTTGGGTAAGCAGTGGCATCACGCTGTCCTGCATATCCGTCTCGGCTTGCACAAGCGTCTCTCGTAGCTTGCGTTGGCGGCAGGCTTGCCAGTTGGCATCTTGGTCAATCTGGCGGTTCCAGATGACTAACGAAACCAACGCACCAGCATCATGTAGATGGCGAGCGACAACGAGACCATCGCCACCATTGTTGCCGGGACCAACCAGCACCACAACCCGCCGCCCCTGGGCATTGCCCAGGTATGCCAACGCCTGCTGTGCTACTCCCCGCCCGGCGTTTTCCATCAGCGTTTCCCAGGTTGCCACCCCATCTGCTACCGTAGCCTGCTCTAGTTGGCGCATCGCTTCTGTTGCCATGATAAGCATATTTGCTCCCCTTTCCCCGTTACTTTGCCTGATGTTTCCCTACCAATGATACCATTGTTGCCCGTGAGTCGTAATCATGCCCATTGGCGAACAGTTCAATGGAGCGCAGGTAGCGAGATTCTGGTAGCCAAGTGGGGTCGCGCAGGTCAATCACCAAGTTATACCATGCGTAGGGTTGCCCTTCATAGTAGCGAATACCAGGAGCTTTCTCTGGCTCCTCTTGCGAACCGTCATTCGTATACAGACAAATAACCCGCTCTTGCTCCGGGTCTTTGGGGTGCTTTTCTTTGGCTAGAAAGCGTATCATCATCGGACACTCTGTCCCCCGTTCGCCAGTGAGTTTGACCGATTGGTAGAGCACCCGTACCCATATGGAAAACTTGAGCGAGCGGTATTCTGAAATATCCAACCCTTCTTGCTCAGGACCTAGTTGTTGCACAACCCCAGTGGTAAAGTTATTGGTCTGGTCGTTGCTGCGGATAAACCATGCGGCTTTGATGAGCGCATGCGGGGGGCAGTCATTGCCAGTGTTTGGCGGCGGGCAGCCATGCGATAGACGGAAAAACCCACCGGATGCATCTGGCACAGAAGCCCCACTAAAGACCTGCCACGTTTGCGAACGGGATAGGGCTGGCTGGTCTATGATGGTCGTATTGTTGTATTCCTCTTCATTGTACTGATTGAAAGTCCCATCCCGGATAAGCTGCCACTCAGCAGACCTTGGACTAGAAAGCTGTCCCACGGGATTGATGACTAGCTTTTGCCCTTCCCCCAGGAAGACGGTTTGCTCAGGACCGTAGATGATAGCTGAGCCAGACCGCACCGCTACATCTGCTACCTGCGGGCTATCATCGGTGGCACTGACAAAGAGCACCTGCCGCTCCGGGGGTTTGATGTCTATACTATAGCTGCCGCCGGGGGCTAACTCAACGTGGGTTTTGCCAATGACCACCTGAAACAGTACCTCGTCGTAGGGCTGCCCGTGGGTCACATCGTAGCGTATGTAGCCATTGTGCTGCTGGAGCGAGACCACTTGGGAACGTTGATTCCATCGACTCGTTTGCAGCTTCTCCAACAGCAGATCTGCCCCTGACCACATATCAATGGTACTCTGGTCAAACAACCGAATAGTGGTCGCTTGTCCATAGCCAGCCGAACGGGCAATGCTCACGCGGTAGCCTTCATCTAGCGTTTGCAAATCGCGGGCTTGCTCAAAGATGGTATGCCCCTTGCGCTGTACATTGACCCACTCTGATGGCGCACGGAGGATGAGCATTGCTGCCTGTTGCGACATGGCATTGACGCGATAGGTCCACAGCGCATAGCTTGCCAAGATGAGCAAAACACAGGCTATGAAAAATGCCCCAATGACCGTTGCCCATGCTTGGCGTTCGACCTGGTGACGATTACGTTGGTGGGATGGATGATGCATAACTGAAGACATGAGTATTATCATAGATGCTTGCTATTCATCTATCAATAACAGACTGACTGCCCCAAGCATCCCAACTCTATTGCCCAAGTGGGACATCTCTATGGGGACAGAGCGGTACACATCGGCTATAACATGCTCTTGCACAACGCTGCGTGCTTGCTCAATCAGCAAAGGGTTGGCTGTGACGACACTGCCGCCTATCAGGATAATCTCTGGGCTAAAGAGGTGAAGCACGTTGACGAGTCCTAGCCCTATCAATGATGCCTCACGATGCATTAACCGTTGGGCTACTGCATCCCCTTTGGATGCTGCTAGGGCAACATCGGCAGCAGTAATCGTCTCTGGTGTGCCAAGTTCGTGCAGCATCGTGTGCATATGCGTTTCCATTGTGGCAGCAGCAGCAACTTTGAGGGCAGTTCCAGAGGCGAGTTGCTCCCAAGTTTTCTGCTCTTTGGAATCAATAATCATATGACCAAGCTCACCACCCGCTCCCTGGTTGCCAAACAATGGTCGCCCATCTACAATAACGCCTGACCCAATACCCGTACTGATAGTGATATAGACAATATGTGAGTAGCCTTTGCCGCCACCAAAATACCACTCCCCAAGCACTGCAGCATTGGCATCATTGGAGAGGCACACGGTAATACCCGTCTGTTCTTCCAACATATCCCGCAAGGGAACATTGTGCCAACCGGGGAGGTTTGGGGCAAAAAACACGTTACCGGTTTTGGTGTCAAGTGGTCCAGGACACCCCACTCCCACACCAAGCAGGTGTTCGTTTGGGGGAACAAGCTCACGTAACCGGTTGATATAGTGGGCTACTTGCCCGACCACCACGTCTACCCCTTGATCTGCTGCGGTAAGGGTATACAGTTCAGTTATGATATACCCTGTGTGGTCGGCTAAGGCAGCTCGAGTCTGCGTCCCTCCAATATCTACCCCAATAATATAGCTCACGGAGAACCTCCGGTCTAGTCTTGCTTGTCACATTTACCCCAATTATACCATGTTACGGGTGTGGCAGATATTTTTCCCTCGTCATAAAAACCAACTATAGCCCTAGCCTTTCCTCCCGCTCCCGACACCCCCTGCCCCCGCTCCCATAAAGGGCGACAACCCTCTCCCCCTGCCCCCTCTCCCATAAAAGGGCGAGGGGGAGCCGCTACCTGCCCGGTTCCCCTTCTCCCGCGTAGTGGGGGATGGGGCTAGGGGATGGGGGGGCTCGGACTTTGACGTAGCCCCACCCTCCCCGCTTGTTGCTTGCCTCTTTATGCTGAGAGTTGTATACTGAAACGCATGACATGATCGGTATCTTTATTTGACGTGGGGGGTTTCAACCGTATGAAGCACTCTAGGGAGCGTTCTCTGACAAACAGCCCATCACGGCTACCCCTTGATTATTTCTGGATAAGCACAATCCTGCTCCTGATTTGGTTTTTCACCAGCATCACCCCCCTACCACCCAACGACCTATGGTGGCATATGGCTGCCGGGCGAACAATGGTAGAAGAAGCAGCATGGATGTTTACCAATCGTTGGGCTTATACCGTCCCCAATGATGCCGTCTTTGTCTTGCAAAGCTGGTTGAGTGAACTCCTCCTCTATGGACTATGGAAAGTCGGTGATGTCCCACTGCTTGCCCTAAGCCGTACCCTGGCGATTAGTCTGGGGTATGGATTGATGGCATGGCAGGCATGGCGACAAACGCTACATGGCAAAGCAGTAACTGTTGCCCTACTGCTCGCTATCCTGGTTGGCTGGAACAACTGGACCTTGCGTCCCCAAACCCTCTCGATCATCCCAGCGGTTAGTTTTGTCTTCATTCTACGGGAATACCTTCAAGCGCGAGTATCCGCACGTTGGCTTGTTGCCCTGCCGCTTATTATGTTGGTGTGGGTGAATATGCACGGGTCATTTATGCTTGGGGTAGGGTTAAGTGGGCTGGCGTGGTTAGGCACTGGTAGAGATGCACTCCATAGGCGCAAAGACCCTACAACAGCAGCACAGACAGCCCAAGCTCGCACACAGCTAGTTCCCCTCACCCTATCGCTGGTAGCTATCCTGCTGGCAACGCTAGGGCAGCCGCTTGGGGTGGGTATCTATGCCTACGTGAAAATGACTATCTCGCATCCACTGCACAACCAATGGTTTGTTGAGTGGTTGCCCCCAACGAATGACCTCAACGTCTTAAATACCGGTTTTTGGTTCTTTAGTATACTACTCCTGTTGGCAGCACGTATGGCGCGGAGTCGGCAGCCGGTCAATATGGTTGACGTGCTCTGGTATGCTGCGCTGGCTTGGCTAACAATAGGCGGGGTACGCTATGCAATGTGGTTTGGGTTACTGTTGTTGCCATTGATGGCAGAACAGCTTGCCCCCCTCGTGCAGACAAAGCAACGGGTTTTTGTCCATCCCCGCTTTGTCATTGGGTATGCGCTAGTTGCTGCTATAGCTGTTGTGGCACTGTTGCCCTGGATGCAGCCTGCCCGCTGGCTTGGCCCAGGGGCTGCGCCCCTCTTTGCCTCATCGGGGAAATATCGCTGGCTTCTCAGCAGCACTACCCCCGTTGGGGGGACAGCATGGCTAGAAGCCCATCCGCAAGATGGGCGGTTTTGGGCGGATATGAGCTATACCAGCTATACTCTTTGGCGTATGCCAGACAAGCAGGTATTTGTAGACTTGCGGGTAGAACTCTTCCCAAAATCTGTTTGGCAAGATTATTTCGCCATAACGCGGGGAGATGCCCAGAGTTTGGCTCTGCTTGACTCGTGGGACATTAGCCATATTATGCTTGATCATCACTGGGAAGAATCGTTGTATCATACGGTAGTACAGTCACCGGCATGGTGCGAAGAATATATCGATTCGCGCACGGCTATCTTCGTGCGCTGTCGTGAGCAATAATGGGGCTAAACCCTCTTGCAGGGGTAGGTCTCCATGGTATTACTGCTCTCCCCGCTCCGCTCCCTCCATCCCCTAGCCCCCTCCCCCACCACGGGGAGAAGGGGAACTAGGCAGGTGTTTCCCCCCTCGCTCTGGGATGGGGCAGGGGCAAGAGCAGGCTCCCCCTCGCCCCCTCGTCCTACCCCCTAATATAGACTGCTCACCCCTCGTTGCGTTCTGTCCCTCACTCGCGTATAATGCCCTTAGCAATCATAGAATGGATAACGATATGGGAACATAACCTATGGTACAGACCAGTACATTGCGCGAATGGCTTACCACCTACTTTAACCTTGATAGTCTTGGTATCTTTTGCCATGACTATTTCCCCGACTTCTATAAAACCGAGTTTAACCCAAATCAAACTATTCTGCACAATAGCCAACGCTTGATTGCCTATTGCGAACAACAAGGGTTGCTTGGTTTCTTGTTTGGATGCATTATGAAAGAACGCTCCGATGCCATACCCATCGAAGAGCTTATGCAAAGGGGAAAAAAACCTACGCATCATAATCATCCCCCTAATGCTCAGACAGAAGACCCGCCTGGTGTGCGAGTACATACCTGTATTAACCCTCTTTTCCCCATCACCATAGTTGAATGGCGCAATGAATTTGTGCAGCGCAACCAACATTTTGGGCGACCAGATAGCTATTGGTGCTATGTACGCCCCGGTGACTATGCCATTGGAGGGTGGGAGCCAAAAGCTGTGGTAGATACGTTATCTCTTGACGAGTTTTGGATAGCTAAATACCCCATCACCGTGCAACAATACCGGGTGTTTATCCAAAAAGGTGGGTACAACCAAGAACAGTATTGGACTCCAAAGGGTTGGGCGTGGCGAAAGGATAAAAACCGTACAGAACCCTGGCGATGGGGAGAAAAACGATTTAGTGGCAATAACCAACCGGTAATCGGGGTAACGTGGTATGAAGCGATGGCATTTGTCAAGTGGTTGACCAGTGAACTGGCTCTTGTCCTGCCACAAGGTAGTAGTATCTGTTTGCCTACGGAAGCAGAATGGGAAGCAGCTGCAGCCTACGATACGAAAGGCCATCGCCGCCCCTATCCGTGGGGGGATGATAATCCAACGCGTGATTTGGCTGATTTTGATGATGGAAGTAATCCTCATAGCCTATCTCTTGTAGGGGAACGCTTGATGGGTGCAGCAGCGTGTGGGTCACAAGATATGCTCGGCAGTGTGTGGGAACCTATGTGTACTAGCTATGTGGGCTATCCTATGAAGAGCAAGCAGGTTGTGGCAGACTTTGCTTTAGATAGTGGAGATGTGCCCTACCGGGGGGGGGCTTGGCGAAATGTACTCAGCATAATTCGCTGTGCGGCACGGCTTAGGTCCTTTCCTGGCTCCAGCTACAATGTTGGAGGGTTTCGCGTGGTGTTACACGGTTAGCTTATGCACAAACAGGCGGGGGAAAACCTACCAACGGTATTACCTGCTTCCCCGCCCCGCTCCCCCCATCCCCTACTTTCAGGGGTAGGTTAGGTTGTAGAGATGGTGCATGCACCGTCTCACCGGGCAGCCCCCATCCCCTAGCCCCTTCCCCCACCGAGGGGAGAAGGGGAACCGGGCAGCCCCCATCCCCTAGCCCCTTCCCCCACCGAGGGGAGAAGGGGTTGTCCGAACTCCCCCTTGCCCTTTATGGGAGAGGGGGCAGGGGGGAGAGGGTCTCACCGGGCAGCCCCCATCCCCTAGCCCCTTCCCCCACCGAGGGGAGCAGGGGAATCGG
>CAYPHM010000035.1:0-5935 GCA_964410555.1 uncultured Chloroflexaceae bacterium
ACCCTGACCGACACCGAGGATGTCTCTGATACGGAGACCCTGACCGACACCGAGGATGTCTCTGATACGGAGACCCTGACCGACACCAAGGATGTGGACAACACGGACGCGGTGACGACGACAACTCCAATTACGGACACGGAAGCGAGTATCGATCCACAGCCTATGATAGAACCTATCAACCCCACTCAACCCGGTGTGGGAAAGACCATCCGTATGGGGCGATCTACTTGGGACACCGGCTGGTTTCAGACTGCCATCTATACCATCCTGCTTGAAGAGCTAGGCTATACCGTTGAGCCACCTGTCACGACAGAGGCAGCAGTCTTTTATCCAATGGCGGCGCAAGGTGAGCTAGATATGTGGGTCAATGGTTGGTTTCCCCTGCACGACTCTATCCTTGAGCAGCCGGGTATTGCTGGCAAACTGGAGCCTGTCGGCTATGAGGTTAAAAAGGGCGCACTTCAGGGGTATCTCATAGACAAGAAAACGGCTGATGCCTACGGTATTACTAACTTAGAGGACTTTCACAAGCCAGACATAGCCGCCCTCTTTGATACCAATGGCAATGGTACCGCCGATCTTGTGGGGTGCCAGCCGGAGTGGGATTGCCACTCCATCATTGAGCATCAGCTTACTGCCTATGATCTACGCCAAACTGTCACCCATTTATCATCACTCTACCCTACCCTGATGTCTGATACCATCGCCCGCTATCAGCAGGGTGAGCCGGTGTTCTTTTTCACTTGGACTCCCAACTGGACATTGGGCAAACTGGTACCGGGTAAAGATGTCGTCTGGCTAGAGACCCCTTTTGCCAGCTTGCCAGAAGAGCAAAAACACCTAGAAAACTTCTCGCTGGTCAAGCATGTAGTGGGGTGTGTAACAGAGCCATGCCAGATGGGGTGGCCCTCGCACGACATTCGCGTGGTAGCCAATATCGCCTTCTTGCAAGACAACCTCGCTGTGCGTGTGTTGGCAGAGATGGTCAAGTTACCGCGTGAGGATATTACCGCGCAGAATGTTCGTATGATTGAAGGCGAAAACACCGACGAGGACATACGCCGCCATGCTGAAGAATGGGTAGCTGATCATCGCCCAATGGTAGATCGTTGGATAGCGGCGGCTATAGCCGGCAAGGTACCGGCTGAGGATGAAGACCTACTGGCGACAAGCGAAGAGGACACTGGCGAGGATGGGGGGGTATCTCCAGATGATTTGCCGGGCGAGGAGGAGCAGGTCAAGATAGCGCGTGCTCCCTGGAATACCGGTTGGTTTCAGACCGAAGTACTGCTGCTGCTGCTTGAAGAGTTGGGGTATGCGGTAGATCAACCACAAACGATGCAGCCATCCGACTTTTATGCGGCGGCGGCTCGTGGCGATGTGGATATATGGGCAAATGGTTGGTTTCCCATCCACAGCACCTACCTTGAAGACATGAACGTACAAAATCGCGTTGACCCCGTTGGGCATATGGTCAAGACGGGCGCACTCCAGGGGTATCTCATAGACAAGGCAACAGCAGATGCTCACGACATCACAAGCCTAGAAGATTTCCACCGTCCAGAGGTACGAGCGTTGTTTGATGCTGATGGCAATGGCAAAGCAGACCTGATGGGATGTGACGCGGGGTGGGGGTGTGAGATCGTGATAGATCATCACCTGGATACCTACGGGTTGCGCTATGCGATTGACCAAGTGCAGGCATCCTACACCGACCTGATGACGACAACGATTGAACGATACGAACAGGGGCAGCCGGTCTTTTTCTTTACCTGGACTCCCAACTGGACTGTTGGCAAACTGGTACCGGGGCGGGATGTTGTCTGGCTAGAAACGCCCTTCCCCACGCTGCCAGAAGAGCAACGCCAACTGGAGGGGCTATCGCTGGTTGATGATGTTGAGGGGTGCAGAGCGAATCCCTGTCAAATGGGCTTTCCCCCTAATGACCTACGGATTGTCGGCAGGGTAGATTTTCTCAATGAGCACTCGGCGGTACAAACGCTGGCAGAAGTGCTAACTATCCCACTGGCAGATATTGCGGCACAGAATGCCCGTATGATGGACGGCGAAAATACTGAGGGGGATATACGCCGCCACGCGCAAGAATGGATAGACCAGCACCGCGAGCAGGTAGACGAATGGCTACAACAGGCGGCAGATGCTGGCGATGGCGAAGATGACGGCGAGGGCGAAGGCGAAGATGACAGCGAGGGCGAAGATGACGGCGAGGGCGACAGCGAGGGCGAGGGCGAAGATGACGGCGAGGGCGACAGCGAGGGCGACAGCGAAGGCGACAGCGAGGGCGACAGCGAGGGCGAGGGCGAAGATGACGGCGAGGGCGAAGATGACGGCGAGGGCGACGAGGGATAACCAAGCTAACCCGTACAGAAAGTACATCACGGAGAAGACTCCATCCCATTGCCCGGTGGTAGAGACGGCATCGTCTCACCGGTCAACCCCCATCCCCTGCCCCGCTTCCCACCGCGGGGAGAAGGGGAATAAACGGCTCCCCCTCGCCCTATGGGAGCGGGAGCAAGGGGGGAGCAGGGAATAAAAAGGTAGCCTTCGTTGGGTGCATCGCCGTGCGCCCCTACACCCGCAACCACCACATGGTGGGTATGGAGGCTACATGCAAGGGTGGGGGCGCACGGATGTAGAGGCAGAAGCCAGTGAGTTGAAAGGATGTGGTATGATCATATAAAATAGGGCGTATTTCCCTAACAAAAACTCGCCAGAAGAGAAAGGTAGACACATCTATATGGTAGAAGAGTTCGAGATTTTGCGGGCAATGACCACCAGTCCGGTGGGGCTTTTTCTTGTTGGGATATTGTTGGTAGGAGTGCTCCTAGAGATTGTAGTGCGATGGTTATACAAGAGAGTAAAAACCCACAATAAACCTATTGGTATTGTCTTTTTCCATGCCATCAAAGGTCAGGCACTCTTCTTTATAGCTATGGCAATAGGAGCAATTGTCACGATGCTGTACATTGAACCTGACTACCCCACTGTTGGGCAAATGACGCTCAAAATCTTGGGGGCATGTGTCACGCTTGATGTGACAATTATCATCTTCACCCGCCTTGTCCGTGGATGGGTGAGTCTCTATATGCAGCAAAAGAATTACCCCGCTGTTTCTATTGTCAGCAACACGATTTCTACTCTCGTGGCAACAATGGCTATAGCCCTCTCGTTGTATAGTTTTGGAGTACCAATTACCCCTTGGTTGACTTTGATAGCAGGTAGTAGTTTGGGTATTTCCTTTGCGCTTAGAGACCCACTAGCAAACCTCTTTTCTGGTATCATGCTGGTCATCTCCAATCGGATACAACCCAACGATTACATCAAACTAGCAAGTGGGGAAGAAGGCTACGTCACAGACATCAAATGGCATACGGCGACGATTAGGCGACTTGATAACAACCTCGTTATTATCCCCAATTCTGCCCTAGCTACCGCAGTCGTTATCAACTACGATCAGCCAGAGCAGGAAATGTCTATTTTGGTCAACTTGGGGGTCGCCTATACCAGCGATCTCGAGCATGTGGAGCGAGTGACGATAGAAGTAGCAGACCAGATTATGCAAGAGGTGACGGGAGGCGTGGCTACCTCTAGGTCTTTTATTCGCTACAATACCTTTGCCGATTTCAGTATCAACTTTACCGTAATTATGCGGGGGCAGTCTTTTGTAGACCAGTATCTCATTAAGCATGAGTTTGTCAAGCGACTGCATGCCCGCTACAACAAAGAAGGTATTGTTATCCCCTTTCCCATTCGCACGTTGGAAACTAATCCAGGAAACCCCCTTGCTTTTACCAATGGTGAGGCAATGCCACAACAACCAGCGCAACAACCAGCGCAACAACCGCAAGAACCCGTCTCTCCCCGTGATTGAGCGCAAAACCTGCCAGAAAGGAGCATCGTTTCGTTTATGAAATTTTACCCTATCGTGTTGGGCATCTTTGTTGTGAGTCTGCTCATGGCAGCATGTAGCCTACCAACAGAGTCTACGACAACAGAAGAGTCTCCCAAGCTAGAAGATACCGCCTTATTGCCAATGGGGTCGCCTACCAATCCCGTTCCCATCTCCGTTACCGATACCCCAACCCAACCGGCACCAGGTGCCACCGAGCAGCTTATCTTTGCCTCAACCCGTGATGGCAATAGCGATATTTACCGGGTAAATGGCGATGGGTCTGGGTTAGCAAATCTTACTGGCTCCCCATCGGAGGATACGCAGCCGGTTTGGTCGCCAAACGGTACGGAGATAGCCTTCGTATCGGATCGGGCAATAACCAGCACGGTGTACCTGCTCAATATTGCCACTTTAGAAACCCAACCGCTCTCCTCCACACTCTTTGCTATCTCCTCCCCTACATGGTCGCCAGATGGTAAGCAGATTGCCTGTATCCAAGAGCAAAATGGCAATACTGACCTACTCATAGTCAAGAGAGAAACAGGGGAAATAACCACCCTTCGCCAGACGCTTGAGGGAGAAGAAGGGGTAGCATGGTCGCCAAATGGCAAACAACTTGCCTTTGCTGCCTTAGATTCTACCGCCGACATCCCAAATAAGGACATCTTTGTTATCAATACCGATGGTTCGGGGACTATTGTCAATCTGACTAACCACCCGGCAGATGATACCCACCCGGCTTGGTCGCCGGATGGCAGCCGTATTGCCTACCAATCGGAGCGCAATGGCAACACTGATGTGTATGTGATGCAAGCTAACGGTGCATCCCAAACGCGCTTGACAGACAACCCGTCTTTTGATGGGATGCCGGCATGGACGAGTGATGGTAAATATCTAGCCTTTACTTCTTGGCGTGATGGCCAGGCAGATATTTACACGATGACGGACAGCGGCAAAGAACAATACTCGTTGACTTCTCACACTGGTATGGATACTTCTCCAAATTGGCTCCCTGCTGCCCCTACGTCTATCTCTGACCAAGTGCTCTTTGCGGTAGGGAGTGATTCTAATCGTGATATTGCCCTTATCAATACCACCGGCACCGGCTTGTCAATTCTGACCACAAACCTAGTTGGAGATCATAGCACCCCGGCGTGGTCGCCGGATGGTACCCGCATAGCTTTTGCCTCCAAACGACCCAAACAAGAGTTTGCTATTGTGGTGATGGATGCTGATGGCTCAAATCCCGTTTACTTGACCGATGGCACCGCGAAAGCTATGCACCCGGTTTGGTCGCCGGACGGCAGCAAGATTGGGTTTGAGATGAAACAAGAGGGGAATTGGGACTTGTATACAATGGAACCTGACGGCAAAAACCTCAAGCGAATCACGGCAAATCCTTCACGGGAAGGGAATATTACGTGGTCGCCAGATAGTAGGCAAATTGCTTTTGTGTCAGACCGGGATGCGGCGGATAATCTCGATATTTACACAATGGACCTTGCGGCTGGCTCCAAAGCCGAACGGCGCACCACCCATCCTGAACCAGATGTCTACCCGGCTTGGTCGCCGGATGGCACTCATATCGTGTTTCGTTCTAGCCGCAATGACAACAAAGACATCTACCTCATGAGTACCTCCGATTGGATACCGCAGCGGATGACGTTTAGTACTGCGGTAGATGACCAACCGTCGTGGTCTTCTGATAGTGAAACCATTATCTTTGCATCAAACCGAGTGCCGATAGAAGAAGGCAAAGGCGCAATACCAGAGGCAAAAGCGGGGGTATTTCACATTATGATGATGGATCGTGATGGGTTTAACAAGACGAGTATTAGTTCCTCTCTCCAGAATACGACCTACCCGGTGTGGAAACCTCGTACCCAGACAACCCCACAGGATTAGGTTAGGGCGAGAAGTCCCTTCGCCCAGACAACCGCTGGTTGACCCTGGCGGCTCCCTTCGGGCGAGTCAGGTTGTAGAGCCGTTGCATGCAACGGCTTTCCCCCCCTATCCCTA
>CAYPHM010000035.1:6035-34781 GCA_964410555.1 uncultured Chloroflexaceae bacterium
CCCCTTTCCCCCTGGGGGAGAAAGGGAACCGGGCAGGTGGTTTCCCCCTTCTCCCATAAAAGGGCGACAACCCTCTCCCCCCTGCTCCCGCTCCGCTTGTAGAGCCGTAGCATGCAACGGCTTTTCCCCCCTATCCCTACCCCTTTCCCCCTGGGGGAGAAAGGGAACCGGGCAGGTGGTTTCCCCCTTCTCCCCGCGGTGGGGGAAGGGGCAGGGGGGGATAAAATCCCCCCTAAAAGCCACTCCCAGGCAGTAGCTCAAATGAGGCAACAGCCCGCCGACCACTCGTGCTCCCATAGGCAGAGAAGTTATGCACCCCTACGGGTAGCCCACCTTCGGGGATAACCGCCGGCAGGTAAACGCGCTCTTGGAATGCCCCGGTCATCGTTACCCCTTCATACAACGTCACAACTGCCCCATCTGGCAACGTCAACCAAAGACTGACCACTTCACCAGCATCAAATCCATGACCCGTTATCGTTACAACGTCAAGCTGACGCACTTGGGACGGAAACACTTCGAGCGTTGCAGGTGCTGCTTCAATCAAATAGTCTGCCGCTTCTACCTCAAACGAAGTAATCGCCGTGCGCTCGCTGCTTCTGCCAAAAGCCGTAATCTGATAGGTCCCGATGGGGTCTTCTACCCCTGGCGTAAAGCTATAGGTAAACTCGCCATCACCAGCCTGAACAATCTGTAAATCACGAACAGCACCGTCCGGTAGGGTCAGCCAAAGCGACACCGGCTCCGATGGGTCATAGCCGCTGCCCGCAAAGGTAAAGGGGGTACCCTGCTGAAATCCCGACTCTACCAACACAATTTCTACGCTGTTTTTGAGGGCTACTTCTGGTGCATGGACCGGGAAGGAGACCATAGCCAGCGCATCACTGCTATTCCCACGAGCACTCAACGCATGGGTACCAACAGGAATTGACGGGTCTATAAAAAGGTTCGTTGTTGCTTCCCCATCCCTATTTGCCGTGACGTTGTGGAGAGGGAGCACCTTGTAGTTGGGGAACGTCTGCCAAAGCGTAATGCTCTCACCCGGCGCAAACCCTGCCAGGTGTACTTCTATCGTTTCATTTTGGATACCGCCGCCATCAGGGAGCGCAAGCACCGGGGCAACCTGGGTCGCGCTGGCTTGCAGTGAGGTCATAACATATAGCCCAATGAGCAGCAAGCAACTGCTGGCAAGGGCAAAGAGGATCGTTCGTCGTGTCATCTTCCGATTTCCTTTCTGTTTCCATTTGTTCGTTCACACACAGTAAAGACTGATTACGTGGAGACGTGTTCGTTACCTATGTAGACGAAGGTTACAGTGGACTTTTCATCCCTATGGTTACAGACAGATTAAGGGTCTGATATGGGCATTGCCTATGACTTGCAATCTAAGCAAAATTCGCGTATGCTAACAAGTAGACTGTTAAGATACTGTTAAATTCACGCAAGCTTTCGGGCATGCTGAGCACACGTAGAGGAGCCACACTTTATGCTACAACGTATTTTCGGAACACTCCATATGCGACTCGTCATCTTTGTTATTGCGGTTATGGCTCCAGCAATAGGCTTGATTGTCTACAATGGATTTGAACAGCGGAGGCTCGCCGCTGAAGAGGTTAAAGCTGAAGCCCTCAGAACAACTCACATCGTCACTTCGTATCAAGAGCAAATGATCCTCTGGACCCATCAAGTTTTGCGAAACCTCGCGCAAATTCCCTCAGTACAAAAGAATGGCACAGGGACAACATGTAACGAAGAGATGCAAGAACTTTTGCTCCAATACCCCTCCTACACCCAATTTGCTGCTGCAACCCCAGACGGCAAAGTCTTTTGTTCCTCATCGCCAGGCGTGCTTGGCGATATAGGCGAGGATGTTTCCCAATATGATTGGTTCCTTCGCAGTATCCAGATACGCAAGTTTGTTGTCTCTGATGTCGCAGTCAATCCCGTTAATGACAAGACGGTACAACTTTTTGGGTATCCCTACTATGATAAGACTGGCAAACTCATCGCCGTGGTCGGAGCAGGGCTAGACGTAGACCAACTCAACGAATTTGCCACCCGCGCCCAACTGCGCCCTGGTTCGGTGATTACAATGTTTGATAGGCATGGGACTATCCTTGCCCGCTACCCAAAGGCAGACGAATGGGTTGGGCAGACTATCCCCGATGCCCCACTGGTCAAAACCATCTTAGCTGCCAAAGGCGAAGGGACGGCTGAATTACCGGGGCTAGATGGGCAACAACGCCTTTGTGCCTATACCTATTTACGGTTCAATCAACAAGGGTTATACTTGAATGTAGGAGTCCCTGCTCGTGTTGCCTTTGAAGCGGTAGATAAAGGGAGAAACCGCAATATTATGCTGCTTGCTGTGATTATTGTGGTTGAGATCTTCATCGCTGGTATTGGGGGGAGAATCTTCATCTTACGTCCCATACGGGTATTAGCCCAGGGAACACAGCGCGTCTCTGAGGGCGACCTCAATGTACAACTCGATACCTCTAGCGGTATGGGAGAGCTTCAACCATTGGCAAAATCGTTTAATGCGATGGTCTCCCAACTCCAACAACACGAGAACTACCTGCGTGATGCGGAGTCCCGCTATCGGAAGCTGGTCGAGCAGATACCATCGGTTATCTATACCCTAGACCTAGAAAACCAAACGATGCGCTACATTAGCCCACGCATTGCAGCCATGCTTGGTATCAGGGCGGAATCATTGCTAGGTGATGCCAAAGCGTGGCAGGCTTGTATAGCAAACCAAGACCAAGAAACGGTCCTTTCTGCCATTGCCCACAGCCGCAAAACCGGCGAATCGCTAGAGCTAGAGTATCGTTTGGTGCGACAGGATGGCAGCTTCGTTTGGGTACGCGATGAAGGGGTAGTGTTGCCAGATGAACACGGTACAGGACAACGGATGCAAGGCACGTTGTCAGATATTACAGAGCATAAACGAGCTGAAGAGGTTATACAGGAGCAGGAAGAGGTGATGCAGGAGCTTTCTACCCCGCTGTTGCATATTGGCGACAAAATCTTGCTTATGCCAGTCGTTGGCGCACTCGACTCCCGCCGGGCACTGCAAATGATGGAAACGCTGCTCAAAGGAGTTGAGGAAACCGGCACAAAGGTCGTTATCCTCGATATTACCGGCGTAGCCGTGGTAGACTCGCAGGTAGCCAATGCCATCATCCAGACCGAGCATGCGGTGCGGTTGCTTGGGGGGCGGGTTGTCCTGACTGGCATACGTCCAGAGGTGGCGCAGGCAATGGTTGGGCTAGGGGTAGACCTGGGCGATATGATAACGGAAGCCACCCTAGAGAGTGGTATAGCGTATGCAATACGAAGAACATAAGCGAAAAGTTGCGGGGGTTTTTATGGTTCGAGGGTTGCTTTCTGGATTACATGCACGGCTGGTTTTGCTTATCTGTATTGTGGTTATCCCCCTCCTCTTGCTTATCGTCTACAGTGGTATAGAACATCGCCGCTTCCTGGGCATTGAAGTCAAATCAGAAGCGTTGCGAATGACCAATATGGTCAATGCATACCATGAACAATGGATCTCCCGTTCGGAGCAGATTGTTCAAGCATTGGCTAGTGTTCCAACCGTCAAGTCGTATGATTCGGATGGGTGTACCGCAACCTTTCGTAGACTGATTGAACGCTACCCCTCATACACCGATTTTCTTGCCGCAAAGCCAAACGGTGAGGTCTTTTGTACCTCGGCATCAGCAGATGAAAATATTGACACCTTCTCTGTAGCTGAACGCGGCTGGTTTCAATACAGCAAGGAAACAGAATCGTTTGTTGTTGCCGATGTGTTGATAGGGGAAACCAGCGGCAAGTCTGCCCTCTTTTTTGGTGCGCCGGTCTATGATGATGAAGGGGCTCTCGTAGCTATTGTCGGGGCGGGGCTAGATATGAGCATCCTCACGAACTTTGCGGCACAGGCAGAGCTACCCGTAGGCTCCATTATCACCATACTTGACGAAACCGGCATGATTATGGCGCGGTACCCTGAAACTGACGGCGTTATTGGGATGCAGCTTTCTGACGATCCCCTCGTCCAGCGGATACGGCAGGAACATGGACAAGGCACCATTGAACTAACCGGCATAGATTCTACCAAGCGGCTCTATGCGTTTGCCCCGATAAAAACGGAGGCTATTCATGGACAACTGTACATTACCATTGGCATACCGCATCATGTCGCCTTTGCGAAAGTCCAGCGGCTTATGGTGCAGATGATAGGCTTGGCAACGCTGGTAGGGTTGCTGGCGATTGGTATTGCGCTGGTCTTTGGACATATGGCTATTCTTACGCCAGTCAAGCGGGTGGCAAAAGGCACCGAGCAACTTTCAGCCGGTAATCTCGCTACCCAGGTGGTTGTGGATAAAGGGGCAAAGGAGTTTCGCCAACTAGCCGATTCGTTCAATACCATGTCCAAAACGTTGCAACAGCATGAGCAAACGCTGCGGGATGCTGAGACTCGCTACCGCAACCTTGTTGAACAAATACCCTCGATCATCTATATGATTCGCCTAAACGATGGGACTTTGACCTACATTAGCCCACGGATTGAAGCATTGGTTGGGCTACCTGCCGATGCGGTTATGGGCAATATGGACACCTGGATAGAGGCAATCTATGCGGAAGACCGGCAGAAAGTACATGAGTCTCTCACGCATAGCCAAAAAACCAATGAGCCGGTCTTGCTAGAATACCGATTACAGCGACAGGATGGCGGTATTGCCTGGGTACGTAGTGAAGGGGTGGTGATGTATGATGCCAAGACTGACGAACAGTTGCTCTTGGGTACATTGTCAAATATCACCGAACAGAAGGATGCAGAGGAAATCATCCGCGAGCAGGAAGAGGTGATGCAGGAGCTATCTACCCCGCTGCTGCATATTGGCGATATGATTATGCTGATGCCGGTAGTCGGAGCTCTCGACTCGCAGCGGGCGCAGCAGATGATGGAAACGCTCCTCAAGGGGGTTGAGCAAAACCGGGCTAAAGTGGTCATCCTCGATATTACCGGCGTGGCAGTGGTAGACTCCCAAGTCGCCAATGCCATCATCCAAACAGAGCATGCGGTACGGTTGCTTGGGGCACGGGTTATCCTGACTGGCATACGCCCGGAGGTGGCACAGGCAATGGTGGGGCTAGGGCTAGATTTGGGCGATGTGATGACACACAGTACGCTCCAAAGTGGCATAACGGCGGTGATGGAACAGCGCAAAGCCCGAAAGCGGTATTTCTAACCTAGCCCCCTAGTCCATCCTAGTCCAACAACTCGTTCCCCCCCTTGCCCCCGCTCCGCTTGTAGAGACGTAGCATGCTACATCTCTCCGGTTCCCCTGCTCCCCGCGGTGGGAAGCGGGGCTAGGGGATGGGATCGTTGCTGCCCCGCACGCCATTTTCTCGCTTGACAGAACACTAGATTACCGTGTAGACTCACAATACAAGCGCAATATACTTTGGTGTATAAAGACAAAACCTGTTAGCTTATGAATTACCCGCGATCAAATCACCCATCACGCTCACCGCAACGCCAGCGTATGCTGACACCACGCCCGGCTGCCCCGCGCCATCATCCGCCGGTGCGTCCAACGCCACGCAAAGATGATCAGCATCTAGCACCAGAACCTGCTCGCAAGACCAAACCTAAACGGGGTTTTGGGAGAATGCTCAAACTGCTACTGATGCACATCATCGGGTGGCCCATTGTTCTGCTGCTCGTGTTGGTGCTGCTGGCAGAAGCCGGGGTACTCGTGCTGCTCTTTGGGGAACAAGACTACGCCAACCGCATCTACCCCAACATCAGCATTCGTGGGCTAGACCTCAGCAACCACACCCCAGACACGGCACTTACTGCCCTCAACAAACGCTACCAAGAGGTGCTAGAACACCCCATTGAGATACGCTATGGCGACTATTCGTGGTACCCGGATGCAGAGGATATGGGCATCTCCATCCACTTTGATGCTGCTATTCAAGAGGCAATGACCATCGGGCGTACTGATACCCGTATGGAGAACACCCGCACCGTAGCGTCTGTTTGGCAAGAAGGGACCGAATTGCCATTGAGCGTTTCGGTAGACCAACAGCAAACGCAGCGGTATCTCAGGGAAATTGCCAAAATTGTCAATACCCCCTCGCGCAATGCCGATGTAGCCTTACAAGGCGAACACCTCATCATCACCGAAGAACAGGCGGGGATACAGGTGCTTGTAGACCAAACTGTCGCGGATATTACCTCATCGGTACAAAAGCTAGAACCCCGGCAGGTCATCACCCTACGCACCCGCACCGTCACGCCAGTAGTACGCGATGCGGATATAGCCCCGGTGGTCAGTGAGATCAGCGAACTGTTGGCAGAGCCTATTACCCTAACGAGCAATGAGGGATCATGTGTTGCCGGGTGTAGTTGGACGTGGTCCACCGCCAAGATTGCCAATTGGTTACAGCTTGTTCGTGGCTCTACCCCCGATGGTCGCCCAACGATTAGCATAGATATAGACCAAACCGGCATACGCAACGCGCTGTTGCCATTGGTAGACAGTGTGCGCTTGGAAGGCTCCCTGCCACGGATTAACTGGAATGAAGGCAATATGTCCATCTTCCAGGCGGGGACAAACGGCAAGGGATTAGACATCGCCCTTGCCCAGTCTGCCATAAACCGCGCCCTCACCAGCGAAGGAGACCGCACAATTGCGCTGCCCATGATGGACATTCCCCCGCCCGTCACTGCAAACAACCTTGCCAGTTTGGGCATCACTGGCCCTATCGCCACGGGGGTTAGCTCCTTTATCAACTCACAGCAATACCGCGTTACGAATATACGCGCTGGTGCTCGACGTATGCACGGGATACTCATTCGCCCCGGCGAGGAGTTTTCCTTTAACGATAGCTTAGGAGCCGTCAATGCCAGCGGCGGCTTTGTGCAGGGGTCGGCTATTGTCAACAACCGCACCCAGCAGGAATGGGGCGGCGGGCTATGTCAAGTCTCTACCACAATGTTTCGGGCGGCGTTTTGGGCAGGGTTGCCCATCACCGAACGGCACGAGCACAAGTTTCGTATCGGATGGTATGAAGAGCTAGGCGAGCCGCCCGGTCTCGATGCGGCAATCTTCACTGGCGCAGACAACGTGCGCTTTATCAACGACACGGGCGGATGGATACTCATCCAATCGTGGGCAGATGTCAATCGCCAACGGCTCTACATCACGCTGTATGGCCCCTCCCTCAAGCGGCATGTGGATATGAACTATACCATCCTTCGCCATAAGCCTGCCCCCACCGAACCTATGACAGTTGATGACCCCTCACAGCCGGCTGGTACGCTCAAGCAGACCGACTGGGCACAGCCTGGACTAGACGTAGAAGTCTATCGTACTGTCTGGCAGAATGGGGCTATTTTGCGGCAGGATACCTTCCCCTCGTCCTTCCAACCGTGGCCCAATGTGTTTGTTCGTGGTACGGGAGGCAGGTAGCTTGGAAAGCGGCGATGACCTGCTGGTCTTGAGCAGCGAACGACTATACGAACGGTTGCACCAGATGCAAGCTGCCACCACAATAACGCAGATACGCGAACTTGCCAACGATATAGCTTGCCAATGTACCCTGCCTGATGGTCTGTTGTTGGCACATGCTGAGGACGAACAAATTGGTCGAGGTGCAAGCGACCTATATCCAGCACACGTTTAGCGGTATCGCGCCCTAGCAGGAGGCTTCTATCTATTCAAGCATGAATATCTTTTCATCTTCCAAAAACGCTAAACGCATCCTTATCTGTGCTGCCCAAGTGCCGTTTGTGCGCGGTGGGGCTGAGTACTTGGTAGACGGGCTACGCGATGCATTGCGCGAGCGGGGACATACGGTAGACGTGGTGAGCATCCCCTTTGCTTGGCACCCGCCGGAGCGCATCGCCGAGCATGTGCTGGCATGGCGATTGCTCGATATAACCCAGGTGCATGAAACCCCGGTAGATCAGGTGATTTGCACCAAATTTCCCTCCTACATGGTGCGCCACCCACGCAAAGTCGTATGGCTCGTACACCAACTGCGCCAGATGTATGACTGGTACGGCACCCCCATGAGTGACGTATTTAATACCCCCAAAGATCGCACTATCCGCGAGTCGGTTTTTCGTATGGATCGCTTTGGGCTAGGTGAGGCGCAAGCAGTGTATACCATCTCGCGCAACGTGGGGAAGCGGCTCCACCACTACAACCGTCTGCCAAGTACCCCCCTCTACCCACCGAGTCGCTATGCAGCACAGGTCTATGCCGCTGGCTATAGCGACTATATCTTCACCTGCTCGCGGCTAGACGAGGCAAAGCGGCTTGACCTGCTGCTCCGAGCGTTGGCACACACCAGCGACAAGGTACGGGTGATTATCGCCGGGGTCGGTGATGCATTGGCAAAGCTAGAGCGGTTAGCGGCAACGTTGCGCTTGGGAGAGCGGGTGCAGTTTGCCGGCTTTGTAGACGATGCCGCGCTCGTTGATCTGTATGCCAATGCACGGGCAGTCTACTATGCCCCAATAGATGAGGACTACGGCTTTACCACGGTAGAAGCGTTTGGGGCAGCCCGCCCGGTGGTGACAACGAGTGATGCTGGCGGCGTGTTGGAGTTTGTAACAGACGGGGTAAATGGCTACGTTGTGGAGCCAGAACCAATGGCTATAGCAGCACGGTTGGAGCAACTCATGGGCGATGCGGTGTTGGCAGCTCGGCTTGGTCTAGCGGGGCAGCCCCAAGTGCGCGAGATAACGTGGGACCGGGTGGTAGACGCGCTGGTGTTGTAGCCGGTATTTGGTGTCGATTATGGTTGCAACGGCTCTACAAGATGGGCGCACCGCCGTGTGCCCCTACCCCTGCAACATAGGGGGTGGGCGACAACCTAGGGTAATCGCATCACCATGACCCTGTGCTATAATAGTCCCTATAGTTCAGTTGAACTATGTATTGGTAATCTAGTGTTATGTAGAGTATGTAGAGAAGGAGCGTATATGCCATCGGTCTTTTCCAAGATTGTTACAGGAGACATCCCATCAACGCCGGTGTATGAAGATGAGCATACCCTAGCCTTTATGGACATCAACCCGGCAGCGCAAGGACACACCCTGGTGATTTGCAAGGAAGAACACCCAGGATTGCTTGATGTGCCGCCAGACCTGCTGGCTGCCGTTGCCCAAACAACCCAGCGGGTTGCCCAGGCAATTGTTGCTGCCCTCAAACCAGATGGCTTCAACATTGTACAAAACAATGGCGCAGCCGCTGGTCAGATCGTCTTTCACTACCATGTGCATATCGTCCCCCGCTGGAATGGTGACAAGGTATCGCCCTTCTCTCGTGGAGGAGATAGTAATCCGGAAGAACTGCAACGGGTAGCAGATTTGATCAAAGCGCATTTGTAGAGCATGCTATGTTTACGAGTTCAGCCTTCCTCAAAGCTATGGAACGGGAAGGCTATGTCCCTCAAGCAGCACAGCGCACCTTTGCTGCCATTACCACGAGACTTGAGCAGGTTGGGTATAGAGCAGATGCGACCTTCTATGTCTATCGCACGGGCAAACACCACGCCACAGAAGCGGGCATGCGTGGGGAGTTGTCTCGGCGGTTGTTGGTATTTGCTTCGCCTGATGATGCATTAGCCTTTGCCCAACGACACCAACTCCAGCCCTCACCCCGGCTGGTTGCCATGCAACTTGCCCATTTGCTTATCGTGATGGTCAAACATGCGTCTATTCCTCTGATCATTTTCACCGAAGAAGATGCTGCCCTATCACCTGACACCCAATTACCAACGATCCTTTGTTTGAAGCGTTCCGAAATCCTAGCTATGTTGAGAGAGGTATAAGTTTGTGACTAGTCGTTTTGATGAATTGCGGATATTTTCTGGCAATAGTAACCCAGATTTGGCAAAAGCTATCTGTGACCGTATAGGCTTACCGCTTGGGAGTGCTACGGTTACAAAGTTTGTCAATGACAATATTTTTGTGAAAATCAATGAGAGTGTCCGTGAGGATGATGTGTTTGTTGTCCAGTCGCTCTGCCCACCATTGAGTGACCGCATTATGGAATTGTTAATTATGCTGGATACCTGCAAACGGGCTTCAGCAGGGCGTGTTACCGCTATTATCCCCTACTATGCCTATGGCAGAACAGACAAGAAAGACCAGCCGCGTGTGCCAATTACCGCCCGGTTGTTGGCAGATATGATCCAGACGGCGGGCGCACAGCAGGTTGTCACTCTTGATCTGCATGCGGGACAAATTCAGGGCTTCTTTTCGGTACCAGTGAATGAATTGAGCGCCTTATCGCTGCTCGTGCGCTATTTTCGGGAAAAAGGCTGGGATGATGCGATTGTCGTTTCTCCCGATATGGGCTTTGCCAAACGTGCTCGCAACTTTGCGGAGATGTTGGGGGTGCCGCTGGCAATAGCCGAAAAGCGACGTACCCAAAACCTCAAGCATGAAGATGGTCCCCAGTCAACTACCGAGGTTATGAACCTCATTGGTGATGTACGCGGGAAACGCTGTATTGTCGTAGATGATGAGATAGCAACGGGTGGCTCAATGTTGGAGGTAGTCAACCTGATGGTGTATCAGGGAGCGCGTGAGGTGTACATTTGCTGTGTCCATCCTGTGTTTGTGGGTCCCGCAGTAGAGCGGCTCCGCAATGCTCCTGTGCAAGAGGTCGTCGTGACTGACACGTTACCCTTGCCACCAGAAAAACGTTGGGACAAGCTGACCGTCATTTCTGTGAGTACGCTGTTGGCAGAGGTTATCCAACGGATACATAGTGGTATATCGGTAGATACGATGTTTCAGCTACGCCACCATCCTGCACTGGCAAAGTTCCCAAGCTATTCCTAGCCATTACGCCCCCATCCCCTACCCCGCGTGATGGTTGCGGGGGTAGGGGATGGGGACGTGCGCCCCTACCCTGTTGTCGGGAAGCTCTTGCCCGGTATCTGTGTACCTCCGTGTTTCTGTGTCTCCGTGGTAGGTTTTGCCCGACAGACCTACCCTTGTAAGGCAGGGGGAGAGGGGGCAGGGGCAGATTGAACTTTGCTTACCCTACATGGGACTTTAGTAGTAGAAAGAGCCGGGGATGTATGGTATAGTTGAGAATGTAAGCAAAAAGTGCTATGCTCATCAGGCAAAGTGTGTTGGATAGTTTTGTGCTACTAAACAAAGGCTAATTTTAGGATAGGTTCAGGCAAAAGAGCCTTTTGGTTTTCGTATGGATAATAGGTACTATTGAAAGACTACAAGGAGTAAAAACGTGCCAAACGTTATTTGTGAACCATGCATTGGGGTAAAAGATGCTGCATGTGTAGCCGTATGCCCCTCAGACTGCATCTATGAAGGTGACGACCAGTATTATATCAACCCAGATGAATGCATTGATTGTGGGGCTTGCCAATATGAGTGTCCAGTAGAAGCCATCTTTACTGATAGTGAAGTACCAGAAAAATGGGCAAGCTATACCCAGAAAAATAGAGATTTCTTCGGCGGATAGGGGGGTAATCCCATTGTTCTTTGCCTGATGAGCATCAATACATCAAATAGCCGCACGTTGGGTTAGTAAGGTTTGGATACGGGGAAAAGACGTTTAGTAATATGGGGGTTTTCTATGGCATATGTTATCTGTGAGCCATGCATTGGAGTGAAAGATGCTGCGTGTGTGGCAGTATGCCCGGTTGATTGCATCTATGAAGGTGACGACCAGTACTATATCAATCCAGATGAGTGTATAGATTGTGGCGCATGTGAGCCGGAGTGTCCTGTAGAAGCTATCTTCTCAGGTGATTCCGTGCCAGAGAAGTGGGACAGCTACAAGCAAAAGAATGTTGCCTTTTTTGGCTAATGCGTATGATGAAGATTTGGGAGTAGCGACTAGGGCGAGGGGGAGCCGAACATTCCCCCTCGCCTGCTTGCGGGAAGCGGGGCAGAGAAGAGGGCAAACCGGGCTTTGCCCTTAGCCCTAGAGTAGCGATGGTGCATGCACCGTCTCTACTCCCTGACCTAGCCCGGAAAGAAGCAGAAGAAAGAGAAACTCTTAGCCTTCTTGGTCATCTCCACTGTGGTTCAAACGTCGAATAGATTTTTTAGATGGGTCTATATCCAACCTGCCATACTCAGGAAAATCAACCTGGAGCATCTCCTGCCCCTGTTCAAGCCGACTCATTCGCACAACCCCTGTGCCGTATGGATGACAAAAGATATAATCACCAGCATGAAAGTGCATCTCCCCCCGCGATGGCGTAGTACTGGCTGGCGAACGGCTATGAGCCCTTGGTTGGCGTGTCTTGGCTGGCGTACCCTTCTGCTCCCGTAATTTTTGCAACCGCTCTAGGATGGCAGTAGCATCAGGCGATGGCTCAAAGACTGGCTCACTGCTGGTCGGCTCTGGATGTGCTGTTGCCGCAGGTGGGGATGACTTTTGCTGGTCTGCCGTTGGGGATTTGGCTGTTGGTTTAGCAGTGCTAGCACTGGCAGAAGGGGCAGAAGGCGCAGAAGGCGCAGTAGGGGCTTTGGCTTTTTGTGGCAACTCTGCTGGTTGTTCTTGTTCTGCATTATCTGTTGTGGCACGCTTGCGCCCCCGTGAGGTAGTTGTCTTCTTGCGTCCCCCATCCTCTGAAGCGGTGCTCGGTTTCTTGCGACTACTGGCTGCTGCAGGTCGTTTGTGCGGTGGGGAAAGCGACTCGCCATCATCCTCATGGTCATCCGTTGCAGAACTCCCCCATGCTTGCTCTTCCTCCCTACGCAAGCGAGCTTTCGCTGGCGGGTCGGGCAGCGGCGGGTATGCTGCTGTAGTATAGGGTTTTGGCTGTTGTTGTAGCCCTTTGCCCCCCAACACCATCAACAACCAGTCCATATCATTGTGGGCTATCTCCTCCAACAACAGATTGCTGCGGCAGTCTAGGGCTACATCATAGGCAAAGGGGAGCAACTCTTCCATATGGGCAAATATCCATGCCGACAACCCATTGCCACCGGGTTGGGCATCTATCAAGTACACCCGCTGGTTTGTTGCGTCATACGCTGGCACAAGATCCCGGTCATCACCTAGCACACAGAGCGGCAATGCCCACACCAATGACCACCCGACAAGTTGTCCCGCTCCCTTCACATGCACCGGGAGATCAACCCAGACAGCAGGGGCAGTCCAGCGCGTGGTAAGGGATGGCACAACCCCCTGATCTATCGGCTTTGCCTCGCCGCGCTGTTCTCGATAGCCGTAGATTTCCTCATCACACACTACCCGCCCCCAAGCAATGGTATATCCTTGCAGACGGCGATGGTCGCGCTCCTCGCGTATGGTTACATCACACCTCCGTAGCGGAAAGGTGGCACGTTTTTGGCTCTCTGAGCGTAACGCCAAGATACCAGCATGGTCATCGCGGTCTACCACCCGATAACCACCGCGCACCGGTGGGATAGCTGCCCCATGATACCCCCAACGGTCAAAGGCAGACGGGTCAAGCGTATCAATCATGACCTCTTGCTCATTATGCACGGCTATGGGGTGTCCACCAGCGGCGTTCAGGGCGAAGCCTTCGTAGGGATCACCTACGGCTTGCATAGGCTGCCACGTTTCCTCTGCGCCCGGTAGTCGTACCAGTTGCTTGCGGCGTTCTAGCCGCGCTACCATATCTTGCGCCTGCCACGCATGCACCTCTTCACTGGAGATGACCCGCTCGCTGGCAGCACAAAGTAGGTGTTGCGAGGCAACATAGGCATTGGTTGGTGGAGAGAGCCATGCAGGGGGAGCAGCATTGAGCAGCGAAAAGCCAGACTCTTGCGCCTCATCCTGCTGGACAAGCCGTGCCAACGTCTGCTCAAGCGGGGTATTCCCCAAAACCAACAGGGTCAGCTCGGTGGGTTGATCAAACGATCCCTCAAACGTTTGGCGGAGTTGGGGGATAGTCGCGGCGACACCCACACAGACGAGCACTTGAGCATCATATGGCACTGGGCCTATGCTCATGTCGCCAATGTGGGGACCAAGTAGCGTTAGGATAAGCGGCACTTCCATCTTGTCACAAACCATATGCACCCGATAGCCAGAACGCTGGAAGCGTAGGGCAAGTTGGGCTGCTTCATTTAGACAATCGGCACCACTGCGCCAGACTGCCAATGCCCGCTCTGGTCTGGGGGAATCTTGCACCGATACTATACGCCACTGCTGCCCAATAAGGGCTTGTAGGGTTGCCGTGCCGTCTGTTACCTCTGCCAACGTTGCTGCTAGTGCTGGTGGTTGGAGCACCAAGCGCGATAACCGCATCAGCAGGGCGGAAAGGTGGGCAAGGGCTACGCCGGTATACTCGTCTAGGTCAAAGAGCATCAGCACCCGTAGCCGTTCCCATACGCTGCGCCATGCCCGGTCATGATGGCGCAAGAGGCGATGGTGCAGCACATCGGGGGTAGTCAAGAGCATGTGGGCAGTGGCTGCTTCGCGCCCTAGCTTGCCTCTGCTAATATGCGCCACTTGCAATGGTCTGCCGAGTGCGGCATTGATCTGGTCTATCTTTGCCATATGTATAGCAATAGCTTGTTCGTGTGGAACGAGCAGCAATCCACAGGAAACGAGGTCTTGGCAGAGCATTTCATGAAGAAAGAGGTGGAGCGTTTGTCGGGCAGCACCACTCCCCCCAGTGAGGGCTACTGGTTCATTTCGGCGCAAGGCAGCGAGCGTTTGGGCTTGGTGTTGACAAAATGGCACCCCAACAATACTAAGCCACGCCTGGATGAATACTTGGTCCATGGGGAGGTGACTAATACGAGTTCCTTGTCTGGCATCAAGAGAACGCAACAAGAGGAGGGGGGATGTTTCCCCTCTCCCCTGTTGATGAGCTTGGTTTTGGAGGATGTCTGCTGCGTTCTGCATGGATACCAATACCCCATTGGGGGGTTGGGAAAAAGCCCCAATGGGCTACCTGTACCCCCTAGACCATAGCGTTCATATAGCGTAGACGTTCAACCATCACGCGCATAACCTGAAGCGCAAATGCTGGCTCATCACTGACCAGTTGGATGAACCGTTCTTCGTTGATAGGGACGACCTTACAATCGGTTTTTGCTACGGCGGCAGCACTGCGTGGGCGCGAATCAATCAATGCCATCTCGCCGAGTATCCCCCCTGCGGTTACGGTGTCATAAACTTCGTCCCGTACAATGATGTCTACTTCGCCTTCCATCAAGACATACATGACCCCACCCGTATCGCCAAGCTCAAAGATGGTTTGCCCGGCGGTGAATGGTTCACATGTTGCATTCTGCAAAAGTGTTTCAATAGCCATAAGAAAACTGAGCTCCTTATTCTTGATTTGTGTCGGATTCCTTGCCATGATTTCCTTTGAGCTTTGTCCCCGTGGACGTAATGATAGCATATGCGACAATTGCTACAATACCCCTATTATACCGTATCTTTAGCCAGTATACCCTATGGCGAGCAGTTGTCAACTCCCCCTGTTCCCCTTTAGCCCCAGAGACAACAGCATGGTATCATGCAAGTAGGCCGGATTAAGGTAGCAAATAGCGTTATTAGCGTTCTGGTCTTTAGTACAGACTAGAACGGAAAGGAACCAAGTTATGCAGTATACATTGTTATATCCCGGGGCATTTCCTATGCTCAACGTTCAGTTGAACGAAGGCGAATCGCTCAAGGCGGAGTCGGGGGCGATGATTGCCATGAGCAGCACCGTGGATATTGAAGGCAAAATGGAGGGGGGATTTCTCGGTGGACTCACCCGAAAGTTGCTCACCGGTGAATCGTTCTTTCTCCAAAATATGGTAGCCAAGCGGGGCAATGGCGAAGTGATGCTGGCACATAGTCAACCGGGGGAGATTGCTGCTTTGGAGATGGATGGCAGCACAGAGTACATTTTGCAAAAAAATGGGTTTCTCGCCGGTTCGGAAACGCTGAGTATCTCAAGCAAAGCCCAAAATCTCACCAAAGGATTGTTCTCTGGAGAAGGATTCTTTGTAGTACGGATAAGTGGCACAGGGATACTGTTTGTCAGTTCGTTTGGGAGCATCCATACAATGGATATACCCGCAGGCGAACAATTTACCGTGGATAATGCCCACCTTGTCGCTTGGCCCTCTACGATAGAATACACCATTGATAAGGCTTCCGCTGGTTGGTTTTCATCGGTAACATCAGGAGAAGGGCTTGTCTGCCGGTTTACTGGTCCTGGGCGCATTATGATACAGACTCGTAACCCAGGAGCGTTTGGTTTGTGGATGCGGCAGTTTATCCCGATAAGTTCAGACTAGAGACCAAAACCGGTAATCACCCGCTCCCCCCTGCCCCCTCGCCCATACAGGGCGAGGGGGAACACCTCCGACTCCCTTCTCCCGCGTAGTGGGGGAAGGGCAGGGGATGGGGGCAGCACGGAAGGGCAGGGGATGGGGGAAATTAGCCGTTGCCATGCCCTTAATGATTACCTGCTCTCCCCAAATTAGTTACCATAAACCAAAACTCGCCCTGTTCGTTAATAGTTTGCCCAGAGTATTTTCAGGTTTTTTTCAGATTTTTTCAAAAAAACCCTTGACAAATACCGGTTCTGTAGTATACTCATTTATAACAGTAAAAAGTGTTTTAATTTGAAATGAAAGCGTTAGTTCAAAATTATGGGACAGGAATAGTTGTAAGTGTTCTAGGATTGGGAGCTCTAGCCTACATACTCAACCGAGCACAAGCTACCACGCTCCGCACCCTAGAACAAATTACCGAAAGGAGATGAGGCTCACCATGCCTCTACGAGTTACTTACTGTACCCACTGTGCAAAAACCAGTGGAGAATTTATGCACACATTGAATCAACTGCAGCAAGAATACCCAGACGATCTCCGTATGGTTCCGCTTGAATGTATGGCAGCATGCGATGAAGCTCCAGTTGCAATGGTTGAGTATGATTTTTTTTCCCGTATCGTTCCAAAGGAGTTTTACGATTATGTTAAATCTCGGTTAGCTGAACCAGATTAACAGGGTGTGTCGGTGATTTCTCGCCTTTTTTCTCTCAGTTGTGGCGTGGGTGTAGGGCTTTATTGCCAAACCACGCCACAATGGTTTGTCCCCTCTATTGGGTGTGGCAGATATTTTCCCCAAACACGAACGGCTCTTGGAGAGACGTTGCATGCAACAGCTCTCCGGTGATGTCCCCATCCTTAATGCCCCCTTCGGGCAACGCCCATCCCCTAGCTCCTTGCCCCACGTCGCAGGAGAAGGGGAATCGGACAGTCCATTTCACCTCTAGCCCAATGTGCGGTATAATAGTATGCTACCAGTGAACAAGCCAGTAAGGATTTTTCCATGCAAGAAGACCACAAACACCGTCTCCTCAACCGACTGAAAACTGTAGAAGGGCATATCCGTGGTGTGCAACGTATGGTCGAAGATGATGCCTATTGCATTGACATTATGCAGCAGGTACGGGCTATTCAGCAAGCCTTACATCGCGTCAACGGTATCATCTTGGAAAATCACTTGAATACCTGTGTCACCAAAGCCATCCGTAGTGACCAAGCAGAAGAACGAGAACGGGTACTCCAAGAGTTGCTTCAAGTATTTCATGCAACAAATACTGGCAAAGGAACCCCCTTTTCAGATACGTCTACCGACAGTACTACCATAAATCAAAGGAACGATAAAGATACCCATCTCCAGCATGTAGACAACCAAGCCCAAGCTACTGCCGATAGGCAGCGAGCATGTGATTGCCAAACGACCACATCACTACCCTAACGGAGCAATATATGCTATGATGTATCGTATATATCTCGCAACAATAGCCGAATCTGGTAAGCAATAACCGTTATAATACATAGAGACAGGGCGACACGCTGGCTTGTCTTTTTGCTAAAGATTTCGCACCAAACGACCACATGCAGGCAAATCTTGGTTGCATATGGCGTTATAATAGGAGGGAACGGGATAATCTCCGTACTTCTGTCAATGAGTGATTGCGTGGGTCTCATTGGATAAAGGAATTTGGTATGGCGAATTATATAATCAATGGACAGCGTATCTATGCACGAGAAGAGGGGCCCTCTAATGCTCAAATTGTAGTCTTGTTGCATGGATGGTCTAGCTCTTGGTTTGCCCTTTCTCCCCTACTGCCGATGTTGAGCAAACGGTTTTCCTGCATTGCTATTGACCTCCCTGGCTATGGCAATTCGCCGCCACTGAACGGACGCACGACGATTCCGGCGTATGCCGATCTTGTTGCTACGCTTATCCGTGAAGTGACAGACAAGCCAGTGGTGTTGGTTGGACACTCTATGGGCGGGATGACCAGTTTAACCTTAGCCCAACGCTACCCCATGCTGGTTGAGCGTATGGTGCTGCTTTGTCCGACAATTACCGGCAAACTCTCTACTCGTATCAATATGTCCATCTTGCCCATCACCTTTTTTGAGCAATTCCCTATTGCCAACAAAATCACCTCTGCCCTAGACCCCCATCTCCTCAGCGTCACAGATTGGTTTATGCGTCCAGTCTCCTTTGCTGACCGTTCAGGCATCACGGAGCAGGATTACAAACGGCTCCGTGCAGATGCTCGCCGTCCTGGGCAAGGGCGCGTTCGTTCCGATTGCTTTTGGGCTATGCGAAAGAACAACTTGAGTGGGTCATTGGGACAGATAGAAGCTCCCTCGCTCGTGCTTTGGGGAGCAGAAGACAATACTGTCCCCCTGCGTGATGCCGGGGTGATAGCCGATGAATACCCCCATGCTGATTTGCGTATCATCCCCAAAGCCAGCCATTGGCCCCAATTTGAGACCCCAGACATCGTGCGAAGGCATATTGCCTCCTATCTTGGTTTGCCGCTTATCTCCAACCTGCCAGACGACATCCCTAGCCCGGCTGAGGCGGTCAGTGCAGCGGCACAGTTCCTTGCCCATTCAGATGTTGGAAATGGGCTAAACCTAGCCCAACGAACCCGTCTAGCTTCCCAGTGCCACATTCGCCGCTATCCCCCACATGGTATCATCGCTCGCCCCCAAGAGTCAGGTACGGAGTTGTTCATTGTGCAGGAGGGAACAGCAGAAGTTTGGAGCGACCCGGTGGTGATGTCGGAAACGATGGGCAAAGACCTAGACACCCCGCAAAAGTTGGCTACGGTATTGCCAGGACAGATTACGGGTGAGTTGGCGTTGTTGGATGGCGGACGACGCAGTGCCTATATTCGCGCCGGCTCCGATGGGGCTGTCGTATTGACGATGGAGCGAGACCGGCTCGTTGCGCTGTCAAATGATGACCCCCAGATTGGCACCCGTTTGGTCTGGAATATTGCCACGACTCTCGCCTTACGGTTACGTTTGACCAACTGGCACCTACATTTGGCAACCCAGAAGCAAGAACACAAGCCAGATAATACCGTTATTGTGCGCCAAGAGAACCAAAACGAGACGGCAAAAGCTCTTGCTGCCACTCAAGATAAGGTATCCTAAAATTCCCCCTGCCCCGCTCCCATCCCAGGGCGAGGGGGGAGGCGCACCTGCCCGGTTCCCTTCTCCCCCTACGGTGGGGGAAGGGCTAGGGATGGGGGGGGATCGAACACAACCCTCTCCCCCCTGCCCCCGCTCCCATCCCAGGGCGAGGGGGAGCCGAATCCCTTCTCCCGCGTAGTGAGGGAACTTTGCCCGGTAAACCTACCCTTGAAAGAGCCAAACATCCCCCGTGGCAGCCCCTTATCCTCCGTGCAATCGCAACACCAAATCTACTCCCTGTAACAACGTTCCTGCTGCAATTGCCGAACCAATAACCCCCGCTACGTTGGGAGCCATCGCATGCATAATCAAGAAGTTTTGCGGGTCTTCTTTCTGCGCTACCACCTGCGCTACCCGTGCTGCATGGGGAACAGCAGAAACCCCCGCCGAACCGAGCAGCGGGTTGATCTTCTCCTTGAGAAACAGGTTCATAAACCGAGCGAAGAGTATCCCTGAAGCGGTAGCAATCGCAAAAGAAATTGCCCCCAACAGGAAAATCACAATAGACTGGGGCTTGAGGAAAATATCTGCCTGCGTACTCGCCCCCACTGTCAAGCCGAGCAAGATCGTCACAGTATCAATCAACGGATTTCGCGCTGCCTGGGCTAACCGTTCTGTGACCCCGCTCTCCTTGAGCAAATTGCCAAAGAAGAGCATCCCTAGCAAAGGCAACGCATCAGGCGCAATAAACACACAGACAATTAACCCCGAAATAGGGAAGAGTATCCGCTGAAAACGAGTAGCGACCCGTGGCGGTGGCATACGGATAAGCCGCTCTTCCTTTGTCGTCAAGAACCGCATAATTGGCGGCTGAATAACCGGCACCAACGCCATGTAGGAATAGGAAGAGATCGCAATAGCCCCAAGCAAATCTGGCGCAAGTTTGGTGGTGATGAAAATAGCCGTAGGCCCATCTGCGCCACCGATAATCCCAATACTGGCAGCAGCTCGGACCAGTCGCAGCGGGTCTTCTGGGTCTGATAACCCTAGTACCGGGAAGGTGGACCCAAGAAAGATCGCGCCGAAAAGCGTGAAAAAGATACCAAACTGCGCTGCCGCCCCAAGCAAAATCAGCTTAGGATTGGCTATCAAACTGGAAAAATCCGTCATGGCTCCAATACCAAGAAAGATCAACGGCGGATAAATACCGCGTGCCACCCCTTGATACAGGTACCATAAGACACTCCCATCATTGACGAGTGTCGTTCCTTCATACACCGGTCCTTCGTATAAGCCAACACCTGATCCTGGAGCAAATGGCATATTGCCCAGGATAACCCCAAACCCGATAGGCACAAGGAGTAATGGCTCAAATTTTTTGCCAATACCCAGATAGATAAAAATGATCCCGACAATGATCATAATGGCATTGCCAGGGCTATGCAATATCAGGAAAAACCCACTGTGTTGGATATACTCTATGAGTGCTTCAATAATCTGCCCCAAGAGCAACCTCCAATTCGTCCTCTGTTATTCTCTCTGTTACGCAAACATGACCAATACTTGTCCCTGTTGGACAGCATCACCTGCTCGGACCTTAATCTCCTGTATTTCGCCGATGGCAGGTGAGCTAATATTGGTATGCATCTTCATGGCTTCAATGATGATCAGCAGATCATTCTCTTGTACTTTGTCGCCAACGGACACTTTGACTTCAGCCACTACACCGGCAATGGGCGAGGTAACTTCTTTCCCCCCGGCGGATGATGTTTTTGCTGCCGGGTCGGGTTCTTTTCTGGTCTTGGGAGGTTCTGCTGCCGTGGGGGCAGACACACGCTGGGTAACTCCCGTTGCCGGAGGGAACCCGTAGGGGGTACCTCCCTCCTCGTCATCTTCTAGTACCTCGACCTCCACATCATAGCTCACCCCATTGACTGTCACTCGTAGTTTTTTCACTCCTCGTTTCTCCTCTGTTGTAACTACTTGTCCTAATTATGGTATCCTCTACCCCACACATCGGGGACAGGGCTTTACTGCTCTACTCACATTCATCCATATTTCACACACACTGTACCCAAACACCTATCTTAGCGCGACATGTTGCTACTGCCGTGTATGGTGCGACCCCATAATCGTTACCCGTCCTTGCTTTGACCACGTATTGGACATATCTTGCGTAGATCGGAAACGCACCCGTTTGACGCGGACGGTTCGCCCAAATGACTCTGCCACTGCTGCCGAGATAACCGCCAGCACTTCTGGGGAAGGCGACTCAGCATCGACAAGGGATGGGGATGGGTTTTTCCCCACCTTTTCTTGCGTTTTAGGCTGTTCCTGACGCTGCTCAAACAGGCGAAACGTACTCATCATCACAAACAGCAAGACTAAACCAGAAAAGACGATGGTCATTCCGGTTGCTGTTAGTTGTAGCCCAATTGCTATATAGTCCATATCCTCTAGTCCCCTTTTTCTACAGTGGTATCAAGCCGTGCTTCTTCTGTGGACGCAAATCTCGCTTTGTCCGCAATGATTCAAGCGCAAGGCTCAAATATCGCCGCGTGTCTTTTGGCTCAATAATATCATCTATGAGATTACGTCCAGCCCCAACATAGGGATTGGCGAACTGTTCCTGGTACTCTTCGACAAATTGCTTGCGGGCTTCTTGAGGGTCTTCTGCCTTGTTAATATCGCCACGATAGACAATATTCACTGCCCCCTCTGCCCCCATCACCGCAACCTCGCCGGTGGGCCAAGCGGCAACCCGATCACAGCCAAGGTCCTTGCCACACATGGCGAGGTACGCCCCCCCATAGGCTTTTCGCAAGATAATAGAAATCTTGGGGACTGTCGCAGCAGAATAGACAAAGAGCATTTTTGCCCCGTGGCGGATGATACCGCCATATTCTTGCTGCACACCTGGCATAAAGCCCGGTACATCTACCAGCGTCACAAGCGGGATATTGAACGCATTACAAAAGCGCACAAAGCGAGAAATTTTGTCGGAGGAGTTGATGTCTAGCACCCCCGCCATTGCCATAGGTTGATTGGCAACTATCCCTATTGTGCCACCGTTCACTCGCCCAAAGCCAATAATAGCATTGGGGGCATAGTGTTGTTGGACTTCCAGGAAATCGCCTGCGTCTACCAAGCGTACAATTACCTCTTTAACATCATACGCTTCACGCGGGTTGTCGGGGATGATTTTGTTGAGGGCAGGGTCTTCGGTCAAGTCAAGATCACCTGTGCCATAATTGGGGGGGTCTTCAATGTTGTTTGCGGGTAAGAAACTCAACAGCTTTTGGCTAATTTCTATGGCATGTTCGTCACTCTCCGCGATGAAGTGGACAACCCCACTTTGGCTCTCTTGGGCATATGCCCCGCCGAGTTCCTCTTCAGAAATCTGCTCGCCTGTCACCTGCTTAATGACCTGTGGACCGGTAATAAACAGTTTACCAATGCCCTTTACCATGATGATAAAGTCGGTGAGGGCCGGGGAATAGGCTGCTCCGCCAGCACAGGGACCAGCAATGATGGAGATTTGCGGCACGACCCCCGAAAGGAGCACGTTGCGATAGAAGATGCGCCCATAGCCGCTCAAGGAGCCGATGCCTTCTTGGATACGCGCCCCTCCACTATCGTTGATCATGATAAAAGGACAGCCGCTTTTGAGTGCCATATCCATAGCTTGGCAAATCTTGTCGGCATGCATCTCGCCAACAGAGCCACCAGAGACGGTGAAATCTTGCGAGGCAACAAATGCTTGTCGCCCATCTACTGCCCCAGCAGCAACAACCACACCATCTGCGGGCAAGTCTTTCCCCGCCATGCCAAACATCGTACAGCGGTGTTTGGTAAACAAAAACAGCTCTTGGATGGTGTCAGCATCAAAGAATGCTGCTACCCGTTCACGAGCAGTCATCTTGCCTGCTTCGTGTTGTTTTGCTACTCGGTTTTCCCCGCCGCCCTGTTGGAGACGGGCTTTTACCTCTCGCAGACGTTCGATCTTTTCTTTTGTAGTCATACGCACCAGCCTGTCCAGTTATAAGATTGATACCCCAACGATCTCCCAGATCATAACACGAATGACGTAAGTCTTCAAACTAGCGTGTGTCATTACATTTGGTAGATTATAGCATATCCCTTGCAAAGGGCCTATTGCCCCATCCTTAATATGGCAAAGGGGAGCGCGTGAGCAAGAAGAGGCAATACCCCTAGTAAGGACATCGAGAGGATGTATGGCAAACATCCCGCTCCCCCTACTGTACCAAATCGTAGCGCAATATTGGCTGTGTCTCACCCGTGTTCACAAAGCCAAACCAGCGGTACAACTGTTGAGCACGTTCATTGTACGCCTGGGTGTTAAGCGTCATGAGTTGCGCGTTGTAATCCTGGGCAATGCCGACAATCTCTGCCAACAAGCGTACCCCTATAGCCTCGCCACGATTACGTGGGTCTACCGCAAGGCGTACCAAGTGAAAGAGCCGCCCGCCAAAGTGATGGGTCGCATACGCATAACCCACAATGCGCCGCTGGTGTTCTGCAACAAAGAAAATCCCCTCACTGCTGCCCAGGGCAGTGCTGAGGATCGTATCGTCTTTGGTCCAGTGAACTTCAAAGCAGGTGCGGTCTAAGATGTGGATAGGGTAGAGGTCTTGGGCTACCGCCGGGCGTATCGTCACCTGCTGGTTGCCATATGAGGGAATAACCATTGTGCGCTTCTCATATATGATAACCTCGGTATCTTGCCCATAGCCGATTTCACGCAAGGATGGCACGAGCCACGAATCAGTAGCATTGTCGCCGGCATAGTAGATGTGAGCTATCCCCTGGTCGCGCAGCGAATCGTGCAAGGGGCTGAGGAGCTTTTGCAAACTCTTAGTAACATTGATTCCCTTCACCAGAGCCACTGCCCGTAGCCACGTTGTCTGATGGGTTCTCAAACTGACAACAGCTACGCCCCACAGGTCTTTTTGTCCTTGAATAACCACTGCGTTTCCCTGTTTGAGCAGTTGGGGGAGTTCGTTGCCTGTCAACGCATAGTAGCACCGCGAACCATCACGTAATAGCCGTGACACGCGGGTCATATCGGCTTCGTTGGTAAAACGGTGTAGAGCTTGGCTCAAGTCTGGGTTGCGTTGAAACCATCGCATAGGGTATGATACAATACGTTTGTTGAATTGGTCCACAGGTTAGCGGTTGGTTATCCCGCGTTTTGACAATACAAAGAATCGCTCTCCTATTGTACAACGAAATGGTGTCTGCTAAAAGACGCAAAAAACTAGGATACAGCGCATGCAAGCTACACACCACATGCATACCGTTAAGCGTAACTGGATATGGCTCTATATTCAGACAGAATGGAGACGCTTTTTTGGGGTCAATGTGTCGCTCATTGATACCCTGCTCTACGTTGGGGGGCAGTTTACCCCAAAGCAATGGGAGACCCTCTATGCTATGGGTATCCGTGCCGTGCTCAACCTACAAGATGAGCGTGAAGATTGCTTTATGGAAAACATCCCATCGCATATGTTGCGTCTACCGGTGGTAGACCATCACGCCCCAAGCATTGAGCAACTTGGCTGTGCCGTGTCGTTTATCGCCCGTGCCCACGAGCAAAATTTGCCGGTGTTTGTCCACTGCCAAGCAGGGTTAGGCCGTGCGCCGACAACTGCCGCCGCCTACCTCATGGCTGAACGGGGTATGGATAGGACGGCAGCCATCAACTACCTGCGGGTTGCCCGCCCCAACATCATGATGAATCGATTGCAACGCCAACGACTCGCTGATTGGGAAGCATACATTGGTATGCTTGCAAACCGCACCTATTGATGCTACCATACCAGTTGCACACAGCACATCAGTGATTGCACACAGCAATCCCCGTTACTCTCCACACGAGAGAACTGGGGAAAGATGGGAGCCGTTCAATTACCACACCATTTGCGCTTGGTGCTGCTGTCGGGGCAGGTATTCTCCCTGGCTTGGCACTGATACGATTACTCCGTCTGCCCATAGCCCCATTCCCACCTGCTGCCTTGCTTGCATTGGCAATGGGGGTTAGTGTAGCCTTACCCCCTGTGCTGCTGCTGCTTGCTGACCTGATGCACCTTCCCTGGAATAGCATAACGACATGGGGGTATGTGGGTATCAGTGGAGTGATCGCCCTAGCACCATTGCCTATCCGCCGTGTCGCCAACCCTGACAAGGGCAAATCGCTGTCCCTATCCTATGCGTTCCCCTGGCGCACGCTCCCCATTGGCTTTACAGATGTGGTCCTTGTCGTACTCTTTATCGTGGCGTTGTTGGTGCGCTTCTGGACTATACGGGACATCCCTACCGGGCTGTTTGGCGACTCCTATCACCACACGATGATTGCTACGCTGCTTGTGGAAAACGCCGGGTTATTTACCTCGTGGGAGCCATATGTGCCGTTGGTCAGCTTTACCTACCATTTTGGCTTTCACGCCAATGCTGGTTTTTTCCACTGGATAACCGGCTATGATGTTGTCCAGAGTGTGCTGTATATGGGGCAGATACTCAATGCGCTGTCTGTCCCAATGGCATACCTGCTTGTGATGACGTTGACGGGCAAGCGACAGGCAGGGGTATGGGCAGCGTTGCTCACTGGCTTTGTAGCGACCATCCCCGCGCATTATGTGGTATGGGGACGCTATACGCAACTTACCGGGAATACCGTCCTGGTTATTGTCGTGGTCAGTTGGATTTACCTCATAGACTCACGCGCTCCGCTCTGGACATCATCCCCAACAACCACAACGCCAGATAGCACAAACAGTACCAATGCCCCCACATCCCGTCCACGCTGGTCGGCAGTATTGTTGGCAGCCTTTGCAACGGCAAGTATGATCCTCACCCACTACCTCGTGACCATCTTTGCTGCGCTCTTTGTCGCAAGCTATCTGTTGGTCTGGCTTATGCGGCAACGTTCTTTCTCTCCCCTACGCTTACGTCTGCCATCTATCGGGTTGGCATTGGCATTGACTTTGCTGCTTACCACTCCCTGGATTATTAACCTCTTCAATGGCTACCTAGTACGGACGGCTACCGTCTTTGTGGCGGGGGCAGTAGAGCAGGATCGGGTCGCACAATATGCTACCCTGCCGGCAGTCGTGCCGCTCTACGCCCGTGGCTATGTGATAGCAGCGGCGTTGGTTGGGCTATGGTTGGCGGGGTGGCAGCGGCAGTGGCGGATTGCTTTGGCGGGGCTATGGACTACTATTTTGGTGCTGTGTGTTGTGCCGCATGTGCTTGGTTTGCCGCTTACTGGTATCATAGACCATATTACTGCCCTCAGTGCATGGTACTTGACGCTGATACCCCTAGCGGCGTATGCACTGGCATTGGCACAAGAAGGCATCTTGGCAAGGCTGCGACATTGGATACCCGCTCCCCCTGCCCTCTCTCCCATACCAGGGCGAGGGGATGATACAACACCCCCTTCCCCCCGCGGTGGGAAACGTAGGGGATGGGGGTTGCCCGAAGGAGCAGTGAATGGGGGGGTAGCCCTGCTGATGTTGGCGGTGATGGGGTGGGGGGCAACGTGGCAGCAAACGCTCATTGACGGCAGCACCCAACTGGTGTCGCAAGCGGATATGCAGGCAATGGATTGGATACGCAACCACACTCCGCCAGATGCGCGGTTTTTGGTCAACAGCTTTCCTGCATATGGTGGTACACTGGTAGTTGGATCAGATGCGGGGTGGTGGATACCGCTTCTCACCGGGCGGCGTTCAACCTTGCCGCCTATTGTCTATGCCAGTGAAGCAGCAGACCCACCCGATTATCTCAGACAGGTGAATAGGGTAGCAGAGCGTTTACGAGGGCACCCGCTTACCGTCCTAGCACCCGTGCAGATTGACCTGACACCCCCTGCTGCGTTGCAGGTGCTCCGCAACGAGGAGATAAATTACGTGTATCATGGAGCACAGCGATCACCGGGACCGTTGGCGGCAGATACGATAGCCATAGACCCGTTGCGGCAGGCAGCAGGGTTTACCCTGGTTTATGAACAGGACGGGGTAGTGATCTTTGAGGTAGCAGAGTGAAGCATAAGCGAGCACCTATTGAATAACCGATTAGCTAAGGTAAGGAAAAAGGAATGACACAAGCGCATGCGCTGACCGTTTCGGTAGTGATCTGTGCCTTCACCGAGGAACGTTGGCATTACCTCGTGGGGGTTATCGAGTCCGTTCAGCAGCAGAGCCACCCACCAGATGAAATTATCATTGTGGTTGATCACAATACTGTCTTATTTGAACGGATACAAGCCCGGTTTCCTGGCGAAGTGATCATTGAGAATACCGAAACGCCAGGGCTTTCTGGGGCGCGAAATAGCGGGGTTAAGCGGGCTACAAGTGGTATAGTTGCCTTCACTGATGATGATGCGTTGACGGCACCAGACTGGCTAGAACACCTCTTGTCTGGCTATACCGACTCGCATGTCATCGGGGTAGGTGGCACGATTGAACCCCTCTGGAGCAGCGGACGACCAGCATGGTTTCCCCGCGAGTTCGATTGGGTGCTTGGTTGTACCTACACCGGTAGCCCAGAAACTACTGCTCCCGTACAACGGCTCATCGGGTGCAATATGTCATTTCGGCGTTGGGTATTTGATGAGATAGAGGGGTTTCGTAGCGAGATAGGCAGGGTTGGCTCACGCCCCTTTGCCGGCGAGGAGACCGAGCTATCTATCCGTATTAGCCAAAACTATCCTAAGCATCGTATCATCTTTGAGCCACGCGCTAAGGTCAACCACTATGTACCAGCGAGTCGTGCGCGTTGGAGCTACTTTCATTCGCGCTGCTATGCCGAGGGGTTGTCCAAAGGGTTGATGACCCGCTTTGTCGGTACTCGTGATGGTCTGGCGGCAGAGCGTACTTATGTACGCAAGACGCTGCCCAAAGGGGTTTGGCGTGGGATTACCGACACGCTGCTGCATAGAGATAACGGGGGCATACTCCGTTCGGGGGCTATTGTCGCCGGCTTGACGGTTACAACCGTGGGGTTTGTGCGTTGTCTGGTAGCCCGCTGGCTAGGGGCGATTGCTGGCAAGAAAACCCCTTTGATGCTCCAAAATTTGCGGGTTTCTACGAATAGACGAAAGTAATCCCTCCCTTTGGGGAGAAGGGGAACCGCGAGTGTCAACGAGCGGTTGTCTGGGAACGGGGGGGAACCGCGAGGGTCAACGAGCGGAGGTATCCCCCCCTAGCCCCTTCCCCTACCACGGGGAGAAGGGGAACCGGGCAGGTAGCGGCTCCCCCTCGCCCGAACGAGCCGCG
>CAYPHM010000036.1:0-4944 GCA_964410555.1 uncultured Chloroflexaceae bacterium
TATCGTTCATGCGCCTATTTTACCTCATTTTGAGATGCTCTGTGCGTAACGTCACTTAGTAAGTTCCCAACGCAAGACGTAACTCGTGCGCCGTCTCCTGTGGGGGTAGCCCGGAGACGGGCGTGTCCGCGACCCGCGCACCCGATACCCGCTAGGGTGGGGAAAGTTTAAGACTGGTGTTGGGAACTTAGTAAGTTCCCAACACCAAGTCTTAAATTGTGCGCCGTCCCCTGTGGGGGTAGCCCGGACACGCCCGTGTCCGTAACCCGCGACCCGCGCCCCCCCGCCGCCTGCCGGGAGTGGGGAAAATCTAAGCCTGGTGTTGGGAACTTACTATGTTCCCAAACCAAGTCTTAACTCGTGCGCTGTCTCCTGTGGGGGTAGCCCGGAGACGGGCGTGTCCGCGACCCGCGACCCGATACCCGCCGATTGCCCCTAGAGCTATGGGACATTTCCCACACCCGTAGGGACACGAGCGTATCCGTACCTCTGCTGACTGTCCCTAGTGCTTTGGGGGCATTTCCCCACACCCGTAGGGACACGGGCGTACCCGCTACGACCCACTCGTTACGGGCATCCATCGCAAAGCTCATCTCCCGCATGGCAGAGTTCCTGATCCCGCGTTGCTTCTTCCCCGCTCCCGCATGGCAGTGTCATGGACTCCTCATCGATGGACCACTGCTATGGGTATCCCTTTGGTATGGGGGATGGGTAAGGGATGGGTGAGGGATGGGTGGGGGAGAGGCAGGAGCATCCTGTTCTGGTTTTTTCGCAGAACCGAGGGGAACACGAAGATAGTCACTCCCTGCTCCCCTTTCTGATGCCGCAAATACCCCACCCGTAGGACACCGTAACGCCCCCCTAGCGACCCCGTAGCGACTACCGTAACGTCCCCATAGCGACAGCTTATGCTGTTGCGATGGTATGGGAGCATCATTATGGAGCAAGGTATGAACTTGATCAAGGTAAGAACTTGTTAGGGCAGTAAACCAGTAAAAAAACCATTGCAAAAGGAAAGCCTATCATCTATACTGAGAGCAGACAAAAAAACTCACCCCGCCTAGAGAGCATTGGGTGAGCCTTTGACGAATATATTCAGTAATCTAGTAATTCTATTCTACCATAGATTATCCTTGTTTTGTAGAGAAGCAAGCGAACAGGAGAATCGTGTATGCAGCATGGACAACCAAGGTATAGTGATCACCCCACCATTCACGATGAGTTGGGGTTTGCGCCTACAACCGAAGCTCTTTTGAGCATCATCAATGGGTTGGCACTTGAAGACACACCTCTAACCATTGGTATCTTTGGTCCCTGGGGCAGCGGCAAGACCAGCCAGATGCACATGCTCCTTGATGGACTAGATACAAAATGTATCCCTATCTGGTTTGACGCTTGGCGATATGCCCAGTCTGATGCGCTTTGGCGAGCACTTCTGCTTAGTGTAGTTGAGGAAATCCGCGATTATGTGCTCAATGATGATCAACGGCTCCGGTCTATCCTTGAGCGCAAACGCCGCATAGCTCCTGATAAACACCAAGATGCGCTCTCCCTCGAAACTATCCACAGTGAACGCGAAACCTTTACGACCTATCTGGACGATATGGTAGGGAGTCTCTATCGCAGTATTGAACGTGAAGAGACCGGTGGAATTGAGGTCAATTGGGGAGAAGCCGGTAAAGTGGCTACTCGTGCTGCCATTCGGCTTGGCTTTAGTTCACTCCCCCTTTTAGGAGTCCTGACCAACACCTTTGAGAAAGCTATTGAAAAAGCGCAGGAAACCCTCGGCGAGGGGGAAGATGCGGCAGCACTGTTTGATGTGTTTCAACGGACCCGTTCCCAAATCTATCGGGATCAGGTACGATCCCTTGAGCAATTCTACCAACAACTCAAACGTTTGGTCAAAGAGTGGATTATTGCTCCCGACCTGCGTCTAGTCGTCTTCATTGATGACCTAGACCGGTGTTTGCCAGAGCAGGCGATTGGGGTATTGGAAGCTCTCAAGGTCTTTCTTGACATCCGCGGATGCATCTTTGTGTTGGGAGTAGACCGTGAAGTGATAGAACGCGGTATTGGTGTCCGCTACAAAGAGTTTACTCTTGCTAATACCCAAGCGGATACAGATACTTTTCCCATAGCAGGGCGTGATTATCTCGACAAGATCATCCAGATACCGTTTGAATTGCCCCCGCTTGAACATACAGTGATACAAAAGTTTGTCACCCAACGGTTACAGCAGCAAGCAGGGTTGTCTGAAGAAGAGATCAAGAGTATTGCATACATCATGGCGAATGGATTGCAACCGAACCCGCGCAAAGTGAAACGCACCCTCAATACCTTTCGGCTCCTGCGAGAACTTGGCAGATTACTTGAACGCACACCTCAACCCACACTGCTTGCCAAACTTGTGGTTATCCAGAGTAGCTTTCCACATGTTTATGAGCAAGTGGTGCTTGACCCCTCAGTGTTAAAATTACTGGAAGAGGTTGCAAGTGGACATGTGCAAAATACTCAAGCTATTCAAAAACTCTTTCTTTCCCTTTTTCCCCAAAGTTATGACCATATCATCAAAACGAGCGAAGGCATGATGTTGTCAAACTGGACGGATGTTTTAACCCATGCTGCCCATCGCCTGAAAAATATGCTGAGTGTACCACCTTTTTTTTCACTCAATGATGATGAGCTACGCAACCTCGTATTTTTGACAAGGAGGACGGTGTGAATTTTCGTAACCCCATTATACGGCTGATAGGAATCTGGCTATTAACAGCAACGTTGACTTCAGGTTGGGTAGAACAGCCTGCAAAAAGGCTTTTATCCCAACGTGCAATATTAAGTTAGGAGAGACATCTTGACGGACAAACCAACAACCCAGGGTAGCGTCATAGCCGCCGACCATGCACAGGTTGATGTAGCCATTGGCATGAACCAGGGCTATGTCGCCTATAGCAAGAATGACGTTATCTACTTGGACGGTATCTACTTGGATGGAGGGCAAACGAAAGAGATAGACCCCGTCGCCGCTGCCAACCTGCTCGCCACGCTCCCCACCGCCGACATCCCCGACCCTGCGCCGCTGCCCAAAGCGTCACGTATGCCCTACAATCACAACCCTACCTTCGTGGGACGGGATGAAGATCTGACGACCCTCGCCGCCGCGCTCAAACCGAGCGCAAACACAATGGCAATTGCCGCTGCGACAGGCATGGGCGGTATTGGCAAGACGCAGCTTGCCAGCGAGTTTGTCCATCGCTATGGGCAGTTTTTCGCCGGGGGGGTCTATTGGCTCTCCTTTGCCGACCCTGCCAGCATCCCCGCTGAGATAGCCTCCTGCGCTCCCCCCCAGGTAGCCGCTACCCTCGACCTGCCGCAACAGGTGGCATTTGTGCAACAGGAATGGCAAAGCCCCATCCCCCGCTTGCTCGTCTTTGACAACTGCGAAGATGAAGCCCTGCTGCACCAGTGGAGACCGACAACTGGCGGCTGCCGCATCCTCGTCACCAGCCGACTAGCCCATTGGGATGACATCAATGTGCATAAACACCCGTTGGACGCGCTGGCACGGGAGCAGAGCATCGCGTTGTTATGCCAGTTTCGCCCAGACCTACCCGCCGATGATGCAGATCTCGACGCGCTGGCAGCCGAGCTTGGCGACCTGCCGATGGCGTTGCACCTTGCAGGGAGCTACCTCAAGAAGTATGAACTCACCCCGTCCGCGTATCGGCAGGAACTCCAAGACGAAACGATGCTCCAACACGAGTCCTTGCACGGGGTAGGTATACGCTACTCCCCTACCTATCATGAATTGCACGTCTGGAAAACCTTTATGAAGAGCTATGAAAGGCTAGATACTGCCGATCAGCAGGATGCCCTAGCCCTGGCATTGTTGGCACGGGTGGCATACTTTGCCCCTGGTGAGCCAATCCCGCAAGATTTGCTGCTCCAGACAATAGACCTAGACCTAGCCGACAAAGCTGCCCAACGCAAGGCAACCTATGCAATAAAGCGGCTCAAGAGTTTGGGATTGCTGGAAGGGGAAGGGGACGATGCCTTACGCTTGCACCGCTTGCTGGCGATTTTTGTGCAGCAGATGGCGACAGACGACACTGCCCAGGCTGCCGTAGAGCAGATCATGCTAAAGACGGCTAACCGTCTGAACAACGCTGGCGACCCACGCCCGCTGCTCGCGCTCCAGAGCCACCTACGCCATATCACTGACGTTGCCCTTACCCGTGAGGATGAAATGGCGGCGAGATTGAGCAACATGTTAGGCTACTACCTAAAAATTGTAGGCAACTACGCAGCTGCTCGTCCCTACTTTGAGCGAGCATTGGAGATCAACGAAAAGGTGATGGGCGCGACCCACTTCGCCACCGCAACCAGCCTCAACAACATGGGCGCGTTGTTGCAAGATATAGGAAAGCTAGAAGCTGCTCGCCCCTACTTTGAACGGGCATTGGATATTCGCAAAGCAGTGCTAGGTGTGACTCATCCCCTTACTGCAACCAGCCTCAACAACATGGGCTTGTTGCTCAGAGTTATGGGAGAACTAAACAATGCCCGTCCCTACTTTGAACGGGCATTGGATGTCAACGAAGCAGTATTGGGCGCAAGCCACCCCTATACTGCCCAAAGCCTCAATAATATGGGCATGTTGTTGCAAGACATAGGAGAACTAGACAATGCCCAACTCTATTTTGAACGGGCGTTGGCAATTTTTGAAGCGGTGCTGGGAGCGCAACACCCCGACACCGCAAATAGCCTCAACAACTTGGGTGGGTTGCTCTACGCGATGGATGAATACGAAGCTGCCCGCCCCTACTACGAGCGGGCGTTGGCGGTCCGCGAAGCGGTGTTGGGAGCGCAACACCCCGACACGGCAAGTAGCCTCAACACCATGGGAGAGTTGCTGCAAAGTATGGGCGAGTACGAGGCTGCTCGTCC
>CAYPHM010000036.1:5044-34444 GCA_964410555.1 uncultured Chloroflexaceae bacterium
CTACATTGAGCGGGCGTTGGCGATACACGAACAGGTGCTGGGCGCAACCCATCCCACCACAGCCATGAGTTTCAACACCATGGGAGCGTTGCTGCAAAATATGGGCGAGTACGAGGCTGCTCGTCCCTACATTGAGCGGGCGTTGGCGATACACGAACAGGTGCTGGGCGCAACCCATCCCTTTACCGCCCAAAGCCTCAACAACTTGGGTACATTGCTGCAAAATATGGGCGAGTATGAGGCTGCTCGTCCCTACTTTCAACGAGCGTTGGACATCCGCAAAGCAGTGCTGGGAGCAACCCACGCCCTCACTACCCAAAGCCTCAACAACCTGGGCATTTCCATGTTTGCTTTAGCAGCAAAGCAGGCTTGGCAAGAATGGGAACAAGAAATTCGCTCCCATTTGGTGTTTCATGGTGAAGTCATACCCCAAAAATTGGAGAGAATACCTGCTCAATATCGAGCACAGGCTTTACAACGGTATGTAGAAACCTATCAATCAACACAAGCCTTGCAAGACTATACAGGATATACACTATGTTTATTGAACGATACTTTGGTACAACGTTGGAATAAAGCCTGGCGTGATAGTGAGAACAGTATTGGCAGTATGTCTGGTGTTGCTAAATCAGGACGAAAAGCCATTGACGAACTATCAGCAGTATTGTCCGAAGTAGTTGGCTTTAATATCAAACAATCGCGTGACTATCAAGGAATGTGTGCATATAGAGTTGAGGCTCCTGCCTTACGCTTGAAGTTACCAGCAAGTTTTCCCCTTGTCTTTGTAGCTGATCCTGATCCAGGAAACCAAACCTTAAAAACCCTTGTAGATGCCATAGATATTCTCAAAGAACCTGGTTATTTTGTCCTAGTGGTCTGTTTGGGATTACGTCAACACTCTGGAGAAATTGTTAAAAAACTCCGCCAAGTTATCGACGCATCACCGCATGTTCAAGATTTTATCGTTCTGAGCCAGGATGATGTATTGAATATTCTCATAGCACGCAACCCTACCCATCAACTAGCACAATATATCGTTGGTCAAGTTGATCTGTCGGTTGTTTCCCCCTTCGTCACCAGTGGTCCTGTTCCAGAGACCATGTTCTTTGGGCGCGAGGCAGAAATACGGCTGCTCGTTGAGCAGGCAACCAAAGCTGATTTTGCCGTTGTTGGCAATCGTAAGATTGGCAAAACATCACTTTTGGAGCGGACTTTACAACGCATTGATTCTAATAATCATGTTCTACCAGTATTTATAAACTGTCAGACGGTACGCAATGCGACAGATTTTTTTGTCCTATTTGAATCAACTATTAAGCAGCTAACTCCCATAACAACCACAAAAGATTTTGTCTCAGCAGTTTGCAAATTACGCTATGTCAGAGATTTTTTTGCACTATTTAAATCAAACACTAAACAACTAACTCCCATAACAACCACAAAAGATTTTGTCTCAGCGGTTAGAAACTATAGCCATCTTAATGGCAAACCGCTGGTGCTGCTCATGGATGAGGTAGACCAATTGATTGCTACTGACTATGAACAGGGAGAGCCACTTGCGGCTACATGGCGAGCCCTGGCACAGGATGGAGTATGCCATTTCATCTTCTGTGGCAGCACGAGGCTTATTCGTCAACTAGATAATCCCCATTCTGTCTTCTTTAACTTTCCCCAGTCGCAGCCGCTCGGCTATCTCTCCCCAGATACCGCACGGATGGTTTTGACCCAACCACTGCAAACATTGGGGATTGAACTAGAAGACGAACAGCATATTGTAGATGAGGTCATCACCCTGACAGCAGGGCATCCCAACCTTGTGCAATATGTGGGGCGCGAACTGGTACGTGCTGTCAATCTTCGCAGTGAACGGTTGATACGGGTAGCAGATATGGAAACTGTGAAGCATTCAAATGCCTTCACCGAATTTTATCTTGCTACCATCTGGGGAGAAGCCGGTCCATTAGAAAAACTGATTACGCTGGTAGCCCCACATGATAGCTTTTGTGTGGGTGATATTGAAGCTACCCTAGCAAGCTATGAAATATCAGTCGCAGCCCAAAAACTAGACAGCGCACTTAAAATGCTCTGTACCTACGCCATCCTGGAGAAGCGCGAAAAAACCTACACATTCATCCCTGGTAGCTTTTTAGCTATTCTCCATCGCACCCAAGAAGTTGAACGGTTAATCGCCATTGAAAAAGAACAGATGATGGAGAGAAATGCCTAATGGGAACTTTTAAGTATCACGGTCCATTACCGCCAGACAGCTCGCTCTTTCGCGGACGCACGGATGAACTTGAACAATTACACCAGCTCTGCCAACGAGATGTCGAGCACTATCCCATTGTGTATGGGGGTAGGCAAACCGGCAAAACTAGCTTGCTCAGTCGGTTGAGTACGAGGTTGTCTTTACAAACACTTGTATGCTCGGTTGACTTTCAACATATATCAGGAGCTTCTACCGCAGAAGCCTGTGTATATATAGCCCGCGAGGTATCCCATAGCCTACCTGGATTAGTCGACATCCCAAATATTCAGGATACCCATGCCCTAAGTCGTTTTTTGGGCAAGATAATTGAGCAGTCACAAAGGAAGTATGTCTTGTTGATAGAAGAGCTTGGCGCACTGCCGCAAACTGTGCGTGAGGATATAGCCAATTTCCTGCGAGCTAACTTCACCAATCGCTTTAACCCACACTATCAACCTTTTCAACGATTGATGGTCATTATCGCTGGTAGCCTGGAACTCTACAACTTAGCCGTTATAGATGTTTCTCCCCTCAACAATATCTGCGATCCCATCTATCTGCCTGATTTGACTGAAGAAGATGCTACCGAACTTATCCACGATGTGCTAACTGAAAAAGGGGTAGCTCACGAACAAGCAAAGATGGTAGGACAAGCGGTCTATGCTCATACCAATGGACACCCCTACTTAACGCAACGTATTGGCAGCATCCTAGAGGATCAATACACAGCGAATGGATCGCTCACTCCATCGCATGTTGAGCAAGCTGTTACCCATGTACTTCACCAGAATGACCCGCTGTTAAGTCATCTATACCATAGCCTTGAAGCAGAACCCAGACTTCAGCAAGAATGGACAAACTTAGTGCAAGGAACGGTACGGTTTAGTCGGATGGATAAAAAGATGGTGCAACTCGAATTGCTTGGGCTTGCGACTGAACGCAACAGATTTTGGCAGGTGCGTAACCAGCTATTTGCTCAAGCATTGCACTTGTGGTTTTCTCATGAGACCGTTTCCCACCAACCAGAACCAACAGGAACACAAGAGGATATTCCCGATACACCTTCGCATGAAGCCAACGAACATACCTTGAGGGTGTTCTTGTGTCATGCAGATACCGATAAGCCTACGGTACGAACACTGTATCACCAGTTACGCGCTGATGGCATTGATCCCTGGTTTGATGAAGAATCGCTAGAAGCTGGCGAACATTGGCAGGAGGAGATTGCGCGAGCGGTGAAGACAACTGACGCAGTGCTGATTTGTCTCTCAAAGGAGGCAACAGCGCAAACGAGCCACTTTCACAAGCAGATAAAACTGGCATTGGATGTGGCAGATGAGCACCCAGAAGGGAGCATTTTTACCATTCCGGTTAAGTTGGAAGAATGTCCAATACCCTTTAGATTGCAAGGAATTCATCCCGTAAATATAGCGGATGATACGGGGTATGCCCGACTGCTGCAAGCTTTGCAAAAACGTGCTCAAGCATTGGGAAAAACGCTGTCGCCCATTCCAGAACAGCCAACCAATCAAGGGGCTTTTAATCAAGCCAGCACATCCTCACAGCCACCAGCACCACCAGCCCAAGCGGTATCCCATACCCACCAACAAGCCAAAAGCTCAATGCATCAGCTTTCCCCTACGGACTTCAACCAACTGATAGACCTTTTGATGAAGTGTCCATGTATGCAAGACCAGAGCCTTCGCAATGATGTGGTAAAATTCTTACCAGGTGATGTGCAAAGTGCCATAAATCGTCATAGTGCAATAAAACCTGATGTAATAAATATTGTCCGTACCTGCCAGAACTACCCAGGTGGGATGAATGCGCTCCGCGAGGCAATACGTACCTTTGACGAAGGGACATACAGTATGCGAGAACTTGACGATTTTTGGAAGAAGTACCAATGAGCTACCATCTTACCAATGAACACATCATAACACTGACTGAACTACTGATAGCATGTCCATCTCTGAATGATAAAAGTATTCGTAATGATGTAGTCCAGTTTCTGCCACAAGATGTGCAAGGGGCAATTGATCGACGTGATCAGGGACGTGCTGATGTTATCAATATTGTACGAACATGCATCACACGAGATAAAATCGAATGCTTCATTGCCGCAGTACGATGCTATGAAGGGGCAAGCTCGCCTATGCAGGAGCTTGACCAAGCATTTGATGCCATCATCAAAGAGACGTGGCAATTTGATGGCATTTCTAGCATCCCGACACCTGATATTACCGACTTATTTCGTATGCTTGTCCCGCTATCGCTTTCTGATGCTCCTCTCCGCCAGTGTTATCAGCAAAGTAGCCCACCTGGACCTGAATGGACATATCCACAAGGTTACGGTGAAGCGGAGACTCTCGCCCATATCATCCAGCAGTTGGCTGAAGCCCCACTTCAGCATCAAAGCAAGACCCACCCGCTTGTAGACTTCGTTAGCTGCCTTGCCAAGAGAGGGCATACATTAACCCCAAAACAGCGGCAATCTCTCATCGCTTGGACAGAACAGGTAGCCGCAGCATTGGGTATCTCCACTAAGTCGTCTCGCTCTCTGACAAAACAGGTGTATCTCCTTGTACAGATAAGCCCAATCCCGCCTACCTCTAGTAAGGAGCCGACGTTTTCTGTGGCAGCTTGGCTGATGAATGAGCAAAATACGGTAGTCAAGACGATTAAACCCATTGATGAACAGTCCTATACACTCGATGTGTTGCCGGAAATCTTTCAGACTGTTATCAAAGACGGCAAAACTTTCCTTGCCGGCTTGCAAGACGAACTTGCAGACCTTTCCATTGAATTTCTTTTACCACTTGAACTTTTGCTACACAACGTCGAACACTGGAAAGCCTTCTATGGTTTACGAACAGTTGAACGTATTGGTATTCAACATCGGGTTGTTGTTCGCTCGCTTGATCGCGTTCTGTTCAAAATCACCCATCCACAATGGAAAGCAAAGTGGCAATGGTTCCAACACCTTCACTCCATCAGTATGGAAAAGCTAATCTGGATTCACACTCGTGAAGCATATGACAGTAATACTATTTTTGCTGAATTGATTAACCAAAGCCTCAATAGAATAGGATTTGCCTTGACCTGTTCACTTATTGAAGATACAGAGACAATGACCGATATGCTCGTAAAGATCATTGATGCAGGTATTCCCATTGGGTTCTTTCCCCGCGAGCAGCAGGTATGCGCGTGTGGAGACCAAATCAAGCAACTGATTACCGAATGTCTCTGTGGCGATATACCTACGTCTGTTTGGCAACAACGACAAAATGCCGCCAGCGATGCATCCCATCCAATCCACGCGCTGACCCTGCTCTGGGATGATCCCAATCGGATGCCACCTACCGTAAATCTGTTTTCTCATGATATGTAAGGGAGGATGAATAGCTATGAGTTGGGGAATATACAAAGGAACTGGTCAACCACGCGACTGGGATATACAAGAACTGCCGCCCCCACCTGCGTGGCGCACCTTTGACGATCCGATGAAGACCCGTGGGGCGACCTTTACCCCTAGCCCTGAAGAGATTGAACTGGTCAATGCTGCCCTCTTCCTACGGCGACCATTGCTCATTACAGGCAAGCCAGGGATAGGGAAATCCTCTCTTGCTTATGCGGTAGCCCATGAACTCAAGCTCGGACAAGTGCTAGAATGGTCTATCACGACCCGTTCAACCTTGCAAGAGGGACTCTACCAATACGATGCTATCGGACGTTTGCAGGAAGCCCAAATGCAACTCCAGAAAGTGCAACTGCACCATATTACCGGAGAGGGAACCCCAGAAGAATCCACAGAACAGGCTCCTTCTATCGGGAAGTATATACGGCTTGGTCCGCTTGGTACAGCACTACTCCCAAGTGAACGTCCACGGGTATTGTTGATTGATGAGATAGACAAGAGTGATATTGATCTGCCGAATGATTTGCTGCACGTCTTTGAAAAAGGCGAATTTGTCATCCCAGAACTAGCTCGATTAGCTGAAAGTGCTATACAGGTGATGACAGATGATGGGGACACCCCGGTGCAAATTGAACAGGGGCGGGTGCGCTGTGAAGCCTTCCCGTTTGTCATCTTCACCAGCAATGGAGAACGGGAATTTCCCCCTGCATTCTTGCGCCGCTGTTTGCAAATCACCATGGGGTTGCCCCAAAAAGACGAAGAACGCAAAACTAAGTTTCTCCAGATCATTGAGCAACATTTTGCCGAGCACCTCAACCAATATCCTGATGATGATTTGTTGGCAAGAGTAGACCCATTGATTAACGATTTCTTACAACGGATTAAGAAGAATGATCTTTTGGCAACCGACCAACTGCTCAATGCAATCTATTTGGTGACGCAAGAGGTTGATCCTATGGGAAGTGAACGACTACGCGAGACCCTGTTGAAATCGCTCTCAGGATAGCCCTTATGCAACGATTGATAGACATCATCCGTAAAACCGCTGCCCCAGAGGTATCAGCAGAGGATATTGCCGATATTCTTTGGCTTGCTATCCATCAAACATCCCATAGGGACAATGAGGATTATCAGGAGAATATTGAACACCAACCTGAGCCAAAGCAAGAGCCTAGTCCACAGAATAAGTCGACAAATCAAGAACCTACAACACCACACGAACCTGCTTCTCTGTATGCAGACCAAAGTACACTAGGGGAAAATCAACCACACCAAGCAATTGGAGGAATTCCATTCAAGACTCCAAGCGCACCGGCTTTGCCCCATAAGCTCAATTTAGGACGCAATTTGTATCCCCTCAAACAACGGGTCAAATCGCGCACACTTCAGGTTTTTGATGAAGGGACTACCGTGCGGCTCTCTGCGGATGGGGGCATATGGTTGCCTATGGTTCGTGCAGCAGCAGAACGTTGGTTTGATGTTGCGATAGTTATTGATACGACGGCAACTATGGCGGTCTGGTATGAAACGGTAAAAGAGCTATTCCATATGCTGACCCATCATGGGGCGTTTCGTGACGTGCGAATTTGGCATATGGCAACAGATACAACTCCTGTGCAACTCTTTGGAGGACTGCCTACATCGAAAACATCCCCACGAGCAATACCTGCTCGGACTTTAATTACCCCCGGAAATAACCGGCTTATTCTCGTAGTCAGCGATGTTGTGTCTCGTGGATGGCATACGGGAGATGTCCAACGGTTTCTAGCTCCCTGGGGAGATTACCACCCGGTCACGATTGTACATATGCTGCCACCACATCTCTGGTCACGTACTGCATTGGGCTTATCCCCACAGGTATCGTTCTCTGCCTCATCTCCCGGTACCCCCAATACCCACTTGTCCTTTGATCCGCCACGTCTCCGTCTCCAGCATGTGAAACATCTTCTTGATAAAGCTACCAACCCGCATAGATTATGCATGCCAGTAATAACCCTAGAGCCTGAAGGGGTAAAGACTTGGGCGCAAATGATAACAGGAAAGCATGAGGTACGGGTACCAGGGGTGGTATTTGATGTGAGTAAAAAGAGCCAAACACGACCACAGGAGAGATGTGACTCCCCGTCAGAGACTCCTCTTTCCAATGAAGAACGGGTTCATCTTTTCCTAGCAACCGCATCACCGACAGCACAAAGATTGGCAGGGTATCTCTCGCTAACAACTCCCCTCACTATGGAGGTCATACGGCTGATACAACGAGCGATGTTGCCAGACTCACACCAAGTTCATCTTGCTGAGGTTTTCCTCAGTGGTATGCTCAAACAGGTATCGATTGAACCAGTCAGCACCGGTCCTTATGCATTTCGTGATGGTGTTTGTGCCTACTTACGAAGCATGGTACCCATCCCCAAATCGCTTGAGGTTTTGCGTCTTGTTGGTGAGTATATTGGGAAGCATACGGGACATCCCTTTGATTTTCATGCATGGTTAGAAGACCCAACCAAAGAGCGTTTTCCTGGGGGAGATGATTGGCAACCATTTGCTACGCTGACCTCGGATGTGTTAGCCGGGATGGGAGGACAGTTTGCAGAATGGGCGAGAGATTTGCAACCTTCTATTCAAGAGGAAAAAACTTCTACCATTACCCCTAATGTCGTTAGCACAGATACAATTTTAAAAAATATCCCTGATACAGAGATACAACAAGAAGATGAACAAAAAGAAACCCCTAAAAAAAGAAGGAGTTTGCTTGATAGGTTCAGTAATTGGCTTGGTTTAGGACAAGATTCTCAGTATCTTAAAAGCTATTTGTCCCACATCTATTACCAACATCGCTACTTTGATGTCAAAGGGCTTTCAACTAAGGGTCCCCATGCGCTAAACCTAGACAGGGTATTTGTTGAATTGAGCGTTGCACCACGTTCCTTTCACGAAGCATCTGCCAATCCGATAGAGACAGTGCCAACAGCATTGCAAACAGGGACACATACCATTTGGCAATTTATGAACAACCCTCACATGAAAGGCTTGCCACTAGCAATTATTGGTGCGCCCGGCAGCGGCAAAACTACCTTGATGAGAAACATTGCGCTCGTACTTGCAACTCGTAGTCAGCAAAACCAACGCAAAGATATACCCAACCTACTACCAATACTACTTTTCATCCGTATCCTTGCCCCCTCTGTTGCCCATGTGCAGCATAACCATAGCTACGCCGCCTATGAATCTGGATTAGAGATGCTCAAAAACCGCTTGGGACGGAATCATCCGCGCATTAGTGAGTTTCATATTTATGAGCAACGGTTGCGGGAGAATATCTTGCATACCCAACGTTATGGAAGTACTGAGACGCTAAAAAGTGAGCGTAACGAGATAGTAACGCACCTTAATGAGCTTGCAATGGAAACAATCAACACGCCCTTTAATGACCTCATGGCGCAACAAAACCATACATCAAACGATAACCCCCGCTTGGATATCCTCACTCTAGCCCAAGCCATAGCGGACCAGTTGGAACGGGAGCAGGGACCACAACCGCCAAACGGGTGGTTTGAGCAGCAGCTTGCCCAGGGGCGGTGTCTGGTGATGTTTGATGGGTTGGATGAGGTCGCCGGCCCTGACTTGCGCGGTGAGGTAGTAGCGTGGGTAGAACGACAGATGAGAGTCTATGCTAACAACCTCTTTCTCATCACCTCGCGTCCCTATGGCTACAAGAGCAACCCGCTTAGTGGTGTGACGGTGCTTGAAGTACAACCCTTCACGCATGAGCAAGCCAAGCGGTTTATCCACAATTGGTATCTTGCCAATGAGATCGTGAGTACCCAAAACGATGACGCGGGGGTACAGCAACAGGCACGCCAACAGGCAGATGATGTACTCCAACAGATCAACAAAAACCCGTCACTTTCGGCACTCGCCGTCAATCCGTTGTTGTTGACGATGAACACTACCGTACATCGCTACCGTAGCTCCCTACCGGGACGGCGGGTTGAACTCTACGCAGAAATCTGTGAGGTCTTTCTTGGCAAACGCAAGCAAGCACTTGGTATTGAGCTAGATATGACTCCTGCCCAGAAGCAGAGTGTGCTACAAAGTCTAGCTTATCATATGATGTGCCAAGAGAGCCGCGAGATCACCATAGACGCAGCGGTGAAGGTCATCCAAGAGCCGCTCAAGTTGGTTGGGAGTAGTTCAACAGGGGTTGATTTTCTCAAGCGTATAGAGGAGCAGAGTGGGCTACTGCTAGAAAAGGAATTGGGAGTGTATAGTTTTGCCCACAAGACCTTCCAGGAATACCTCGCTGCTGCCCATATCCACGAGAACAAAATTGGTACAACACTTGTCCAATACATTGGCACAGAATGGTGGAATGAGACGATTCGCCTCTACGTAGCACAGGCTGATGCCAGCGAGATTGTTGCTGCCTGTTTAGCATATGAGAATCCCTCAGTAGACATTCTAACATTAGCAGTAGATTGCCGTGAGGAAGCCAAAAATCTCAGCGAAGATTTACGTGCTCGTGTAGATGAACTGTTGACTAAGGACCTAGAACATCCCGACCCCGCCCGCCGCCGCCTTGCTACCGAAGTACATCTCTCCCGCCGCTTGCGAAACTTGCACCGATTGGATGAGCAACGAGAGATAGACCTAGACTATATCACTTGTGCGGAGTACCAACTCTTCTTGGATGATATGCAAGCACAAGATGAATACTACCAACCAGACCACTGGACAAGCTACCATTTTCCTGAAGGAAGCGCAAATGAACCAGTAACTGGTATTCGTGCTGAATATGCCAAAGCGTTTTGTAATTGGCTAACGCATTGGTATGGCAATGGAGCTACGATACGGCTTCCAACACAAGAGGAATGGGATGAATCCCCTTCCTTGTCTCTAACGGTATCCTCTCCACAAGGTGGTATCCGTATTGTCCGCGAGCGGCGATAACAAAATATTGGTGTTGCTTACATCAGAGTAATCAGACACTTTTTGTGTACATAATTTAATTATGTGTCAAACCACCTGCTATGTTTGTACCCTTTTCGCATCCGGGGTTTCCCCACATGAGCAATATCCCTAACAGAGCTAATGCTCCCCTGATACATGTGCTCTTGTGCAATACGAGCATGGAAAGCTATTTCTCGTAATGGCACAGACGGGAAGAGCGGTGAGGTGATAGTACAACTGGTGCCAGAAGGGAAGGCTGAGACATCCCTGCCAGGGGGAAAATATCCATACGTATGGATATTTTCTTGTCTTGAGTGCTAAAAAGACCGCCACGACTAGCCTACAGTGGGTTGCTTTTACACCCGCGAAGGTGAGTCGATATTTGGGAACAATTCCCGTTGGGGTGGTGGTAGGGACACGGGCGTACCCGCATCTCTGCCAACTACCCCTAGTGCTATCCATCCTGTTAGGCACCGCTCGTTACTTACCTCCATCGCAAAGCTGTGCTCCCGCATAGCAGAGTCTCTGATCCCGCATTGTTCCCTCTCCGCTCCCTCATGGCAGAATTCCTGATCCCTCATTGCCCTCACGTTGCCCTAACTCGTTGCAGAATCTTCGCTCGCTCACTGCTTGCTCCCCTTCCCCCTTGCGTTGACCAAACCCATAGGGATGATGGATGGGGGGTATGGGTGAGGCTCCTGTTCTGGTTTTTTCGCAGAACCGCGGGGAACACGAAGATAGTCACTCCTTGCTCCCCTTTCTGATGCTGCAAATACCCCACACGTAGGACATCGTAACGCCCCCATAGCGACCCCGTAGCGACTACCATAACGACACCATAGCGACAACTTATGGTATAACAAGCGACCCCGCCCGGCGATCTCCCATGCTGCTAGATGAAGGACTCGTCCACGTCCGTCACCAGTACCCCCCGCCTGCGACCCCACACTCCACACCCCGGAAACGCCCGTTTCCGGGACTATACGCCACACCCCGGAAACGCCCGTTTCCGTAATAGGAGCCGAAGTTGCCAACAGCCCCGCCAGGGGAGCCACGCCCGGCGATCTCCCATGCTGCTAGGTGAAGACCCCCCCACCGACGGGAGCCACACGAGCGACCCCACACTCCACTCCCCGGAAACGCCCGTTTCCGCGACTGCCTCCCAAACAACGCGGAATTTTTTAAGACTTGGACCGGAACATGAGTAATGCACCAACCCAAGGCTTACCTTTTGCCCGCGACCCCATACCCCCACCAACTGCCCCAACACCCCCGCCAGGGGAGCAACCTGACCCGATACCCGCCGACTGCCCCAACACCCCCGCTGTGGTCGCCAACCACACCCGCCAGGGGAGCACAGGGGAGATCAACCCGACCAGACCGCCGACTGCCCCAACACCCCCGCTGTGGTCGCCAACCACACCCGCCAGGAGCAAGACCCAACGGGAGCAACCCCGCCCGGCGATACCACCCTTGCGACCCCAGACCCTATTACGGAAACGCCCGTTTCCGCAATTAGACCCGTCGGGGGAGCGACCCGTCCCCTCAACCCGACCCCGCTAGACCCGCCAGGGGAGCGACCCGTCTCGATACCCACCGATTGCCCAATCACGCAGCAATTGGCAGCAGATACGGTAAGCGTGGGGACGTTCCAGGTGCAGTTGTATGACGAAGAGGGGTTGCCCATTGATCAGGGCAAACTGTCGCACCCACTGACGATGATGCTTGTGTTTGATGGTAGAAACCTGCCGGGGGGCGGCAAGGTGTCAACTGTCGCTGCATCCTATCACAACAGGCAACTGGATGCGGGGAAAGCCTTGTCTCGTGAGGCAAGGAGCGATAGGAGCCAGCCGAAAGTTGACAACCAGTTGGTTGTGCTGAAAGACCAAGAGGGGTTGTTTGCCATCACTGCCCAGACGAAGCTGTGGTTGTATATGCCGATGGTTATGAGGTAGGACAGATGGTATAGTGCCCATAGCGCAGGGAGCACAGGATGCTTGTTACTCCCTGCGTTGCTTTGGTTTTCTGTGGGGGGCATATTCCCAAATACGCCTCCCATATATTTTTTATGTCAATAGTATACTGCCGCTGTATCCCCTACATGTTGCCATCCCAGGGCAATTGCATTACCTGTGAAATGTATCACAAGTACTGGTGATAGCTCCCAAAAATCAACCGTATATGCTGGTTTTGTCGTACATCAAGGGTTTCACGTTACGTTACCAACGGATAAGAAACAATTATTCCGCTCTTTTGTTTGAAAATGTGGGGTAAAAAATGGAACAAAAGTATCAAAATTACCTGGTTGTGAAATAGAGTACAGGTAATGCAATTGCCCTGGGGGAATACCCCTTTTGACGACTATCGTACCGGGCTACGGGTGCTGCTCACCCGTCTTGGCACAGCCCACCCCCGCTATGCTGATGCGCTGGTGCATGAACAGCGGCTCCGCGAAAACCTCTCCCTCACCGAGCGCGAAGGGGATACCGAGACGCGGCGGGCAGAGCGGACGGCGGTTATTGACCAGTTGAACCAATTGGCAGGCGAAACCCTCGGCGTGTCCTTTCTCTCGTTGGGGACATACCAGTAAAGGGGATTATCCTTCATATGGGTACAACTCTGACGACTCCTCCACCACGCCTATTCCCCTTCCCAACAGCTTATCACTACCCATACCCTATACGACAAATACGTGTCCAATACATATACATCCTATAGGTAGTTGCTATGTAGTCACAGGTCACTAAAAAGCCTTCTGTATGTTGTGGCTCCCCCACGCCCCCACCCTCACCACACATAGGATTTCGCTTGCTAGTCAATAGTAGCTACATTTACCATACAAAGGTAATATATAGTAACTACCTATGCTATGCAATTGTAGTATGTAGGTAGTTATACTTGGTTGGAAAGGGTTATATACCTCTTACCTTGTCTGTCAATGGACAACCAAAGCAAGCCAGAGTGATAGGAAAAGGGGAAAGGAACATTGCCAAGCACCACTGTGCCTAGCAACGGGGGAGCTATAACCAGACACCTTGCCTGTCAAAATCAATGGCAACGAAACCAAAGTACTTGTTAGGGAATAAAGAGGGAGCTTGTATCAGACTTTGTGATTACTACATCAGGGGAGTTTGGGGTTAGTAAAGAACCGAAAGACGACATTGTAACAGTATAACCCTATTACAATGTCGTCTGCTTTTCTGTCATGTCTTTAATCTGTTCGTACCATTTGGAGAACTCTGTATGTCTCCTACCAGAGTATCGAGGCATTGCTTTAATGACCTCTGTCTTACTTTTTCCCGCTCCTATCATGACCGCTATTTGGGCGATTTCAATGGATGAGAAAGGAAAATCGGAACTGGTAAAATCGCTTTCCGATGCGGAGAAACGGGTCTCAGCATTTACCGAAGCTGGTAAACGGCTTTCCTTGATTTTTACCATTTTTTCCAGTGGGTTCTGCGGTCCATTTGGCAAGCGATCAAGATAAGATTGACGTACTTCATCATCCAGGTAGGGGACTCGTACTGTCGCTGCATCCCTTCCCTGTACCAAAGTAAACACCCCTCGACCATCTGGAGGTCCAGGTAGCTCTGATGGAGGGATTACCCCTTGCTCTTTGAGTTCTTTTGTCGACAGTCCGGTGTTGGGAGCATCATGAGATGAAGCTGGTTGATAACCTGCGATAAACAAATCAATCTGACCTCTCCACCTCGTATTGAAGTTGGTAGCCGTCTGCGTTGCAATAATATAGCGCATACCAAATGCTGCCGCACTAGACAACTCTTGTTCCATCCAACTGGACAACTCTTTGCTACTTGTCGCAGATTCCAGCAAGGAAAGCTCGGAGATATATACCAGCAACAACGGCATAGTATTCCCCTTCTGGATATAGCTCTCCCAATTACTCACCCGCGCTTCTTTGAGCAAAGCTCCCCGTCGTTTCCGTTCGGCTGTTAATAGCTGCATCGCTGGTACAATATCTTCATCTTCCACCGCCAATAACGAGGTGTGCGCCTTGTTCTCAAAGCCTTGCCAATCTAACCCACCCTTGCCATCCACTATGGCTAGTTGTAATAGTTCTGGTTTATTCTGTAACGCTAGTGATAACAGCCAATAGATGACCGCATTGTCTTTCCCCATTCGACTCTTTGCACTCACGAGCATATGATACACATCATCACCTGCTAGTGAGGCTTTTACCAAATCTAGTTTCCCATGTGCAACCCACCATCCCAATGGCATAACATATTTGCGTGCGCCAATAGTACGTAAAGCATAATCTATACTTTTGGGAGGATGCTTCATTGCGGTACCTGCAATGGTTGCCATATCCGGTTCAATTTCTGTACCGAACGCATGGAACCTATGCACGATTTGCTTCCCAAAAGTTTCCAGAATATCTTGCCATTTATAGTGAAACCAATCTCGCGCAGTTGTCATTAGCCGTCTCCATTTCAAGAGAATAAGGATACCACCGGCAATAACCACACCAGCTAATTGCCAAAAAACAGCAGTACCCTCATTCAACCCATGCATCACTACCTCCACAACTCAGTCCACAAAGCCCGGCCTATTCTTTCTGGTGATAACGCAATGAATACCCCTACTAACCCAAACCAATACCAGGGAAAGAGCACTCCCTGCGGATTCACCCACGAACTAGCCCCAAAAGCTGTTGCGAATGCATCAACCAGGAGCACTCCCAACCAAAGCAGATGAACCCAATTTATTCGAGGGGTATCGGGCTGTAAACCCACTTCAAGCAAGGTAATGGCTATAGGAACTACCCACCAATACACACTATCTACCGGTACTCCATAGTATTTCAACCATTCCAGGGTAAAAAAAGCTCCAATATACCAAATACCCGCCACAACTCCAAACCCAACAATAACCCCCGCCTTATGGGTAAATCTCCGGTAAGCATCTCCTTGCAATCGAGGTAAGGTACGTCTTCGTTTCCTCACCTCTTCATGCTGTGGACTTGTTGTACCTGGAAAGGTTCCCGGTGTGGTACTTGGGATATTGTTTGGTGTATTCCCTGCGGTATTCCCTACGACCTTTTCCATAGCCCCTCCATACACCATCTTTGCATAACTAGAGAAGATACCAAAAAACAGGCATCCCCAAATCTATTAGTGCTGATTGTACCACAAACTTGTCAGTATTCCTAGCTATCATGCTCATTTTCCCCCCGTCCCTAGTGTAAGAAGGGGAGCAAAACGTTTTCCCGCACTAGGTGGTATCTATACTGTATCTATATGCAACGTATTGGCTATCCCCAAATCCTCAAGCACCTGGGCAAGCTCTTGTGATAACGCCTCCCCCGCTTGTCCATCGGCTGTGATGGTAAACTCCACCCGCACAGTAACCTCTTGCCCTTGTTGACGAAGTTTGGGTAATAACGATGCTCCTAACCGACTCCAAGAGTCCGCTGGAATGCTCCCCGAAAGCCGCAGCTTTTGCTTGCCTACCAGTTTTTTCTCCCCTTCATATTCACCAGTGGGAAACAACGTACCCGTTGTTACCTGACCAGATGGTTCTTCCCTATCTGTCTTTTGTTCCCCCTCGTCTAGCGGTTTTGGCGGTTCTGGGGGGCGCGTGAGTTCCTCTGCCTGCTCTTTTCGGATAAGGTACACATCTTTTTCAAAGACTACCTCACTGCTATCTATTGGTTCATTGAACCAGAGCCGCTCATAGGTGCCATCTTGACGTTGCCCTGTTGCTAACCCAAACTCGCCCCGCTCGACAAATTCAATGATGCTCTTCTTGAGGATGGCATCAGGGTCTATCAAACGGGGTAATGCCCCATTGAAGAAGCTCTGCCGTAAGCTAACCAGGGGCCACTCCCCACTGGCTTTCAAAGCGGGAGGCCACTTATGACTCAGATACCCTGCCCCAATTCCATCATTCAGCAACCCCTGGGTCTTCAACGATGCGATAACTCGCCTACTGAGGGTATCGCCATCGCTCCCCCCTAGCATCTCTACCATTTTCACCCCATTGGTCGCTTCTGGGTCATCTAAGATCAGAAACCGATAGGTTGCCCAAACCTTCTCGATGGCTTCTTGTTTTGCCTGCTTGATTTGGGCTTGTACCTCGGCATCGTCGCTCTGGTCAACATCGCTCCCCAATGTGCCATTGTCTAGCTCCTGTTTCACCCGCTGCCATGCCAGCCATTCTTCTACATACACCTGTATATCCCGCTTCCGATGGCACACACACCAAACGAGTGCGCCAGGGTAAGAACGCATTGTCCCGTTCCGCTCCCTGCTCCACTGGGCAAATTGGATTTGCTGATCTTTGTCCCCATTCCACTCTACCGAAGGGGCAAGCACAACAATAGTCAGCTTGGGGTAATCCCCAACGTGATTGCCATCATCGGGAAAGAAGATGATCTCTACTGAGGAGGCTGTCTTGCCCCGCTCAAATTCTTTCCTGATCAACTCGCGCACCGCCGGGCGAACCTCTTTTTCTGCATCCAGCCCAGCACGCCGATCACTCACCACCTTCTTGAGCGTTGCTTTGTAATAAATCCGGTAGCTCCCCTGCGCCATTTGCCGTATGTAAAAGGCTTTTGCCCCAAGCGCAGCAGCAGCACTATCTATGGATGTGGTGTCTATCCCTGGCTCTCCCAACGCAAAGCGCAATTCTGGCAGGTAGGCGACCTTTTGGGCTAACCCCCCGGATGACTCAAAGAATATCGCCGTCCCTACTCGCCGGTGGATGTTGACCAACGCAGCTTTGGTATCCACATCCAATGCCCGTGCATGCGCCAACTGCCCCACAATATCCGTTTCTATTGCTACCCCTAGCCGGTGTTCCCCCACTTGTCCCAACACCACGCTCCGCATATCGGGGTTATGCAATGGGGCATCCCCTAGCATTATCAAGGGTTTTTTCCGCGCTTCGATGAAATCTTCCCGGTAGACGATGGATACCCACTGCGCCAACATTGCCAGTGTCCCACGGGTCTGCTGATACTGCGGCAGCGTTTGCCATTTGCGTTGAAAGACGGATAAGGTCGCCGGGTGAAACGGGTAGCATGCGGCAAACCGACTGTAGAGAAATTCCCGTGCCTTCTTTTCTGTCGTTGCGGTATCTACGGCAGTCCATTCTGGCGGAAGCTGTGACCGCCGTTCAAAAGACCAGTCGGCAAAACTCCGGGCTACCTGCGTGATACGTTTTTCCTCCCCCAAGTTTTCAAACAACCGCCGGCGGATAACTTCGCTGATCTCTGTTTCATCCAGGGCTATCAAGTCTTTGGCAACCCGATTGACCACTTTGGTATATTTCTCTTGCCACTTGAAGTCTAGGTCGGTCATTTCGGTTTGGCTACGCGGCAAACTGATAACCGCTGAACTATGGGTCGTTCCCGTCATGGCAACGGTCATGTTTTGTAGGAAACTATAAAACTGGTCTGCCATATCCCGGTGGCGGTTGGTGAAGTTGAGTACTTCGTCAAAGAGGATGAGTACTGACCCACCCGCCACCGCAAAGAGCCGCCCCAACGTTTCGGTGCCTGGGGCAACCGTTGTTGCGCTGCTCCCCAGGGCTGCCACCCCCGCATCCCCGGCTAACTGCCGGGCTAGGTCTATCCAGGGGGTTTCCCGCATTGGTTGTGGGTCCCAAGCATTGCCGACAAAAACAGCAACACGAGACTGTGGCATAGTGCTGATGTTTGCTGCTTGGAGTAAGGATGGTATACCCTCAAATTTGTGGGCGTTTTCGCCAGCACGTACCAGGTGATACAAGGTGGTGAGGGTGTGGGTTTTGCCCCCACCAAACTGCGTAATGAGCGACAGCACGGGGACGGTATTGTTGGTCTCCCCAACCAACCGCCGCAATACCAACGCTGTATGCTCCCGCAACGCATGGGTAAAATAGGTCCGCGAGAAGAATTTGGCTGGATCGCGGTAGTCCTCCGGGGCTGTACCTGCTACAACTTGCTCTAAGGCTATCGCAAATTCCGATGGATTGAACGAACGTCCCTCCCGTACTTCTTTACGTGGTGTGACAACTTTGTACCACGGTTCCATATGCAGTCCCTCCTTACTTTTGTGATTGATTCTCTGGTCAAGTCCCCCTACCATCGTGCCGCCAATAGCATGGCATCTAGCAGTCGCTTCTCTTCACTCCCACGGGGGTACAGGGCTGACAACGCATTGGCAAGACGCAAAAAGCTATTGCCCCGCTCCTGCTCGGCTTTGATAAGCGCATGCAGCGCATGGGAATGGCCACTCTTTTGAAACAGCATAGCGGCGTGTACCCGGTCTAGCGTGGTCGCTTCGTACTGCACTTTAAGCGATTCATCCGAGACTGGTTGCGCTTGCTTCTTGCGACTCCCGCGCACGTTGGGTACAGACTCCTCTAGCCCCGGCAACCGCAGTTGACTCGCCCCCGCTTCGCTTTCCTCTAGGTCTGCGGCTACTGCATCCGCTCCATCCTTGCCAAACAGCAGCGTAGCCCGTTCCTGGATAGGGAGCAACCGGACCACTCCCTTTTTGATCTCTATAATGCGCCCTTCCCATTCCGGCAGATTGATGCCTAGCGGTTGGGCAAACCGCCGGACTACATCAAAGATGAGCGTAAACCCTCCGTTGGTTTTGCGTGAGCCGTTCGTCTCCCCTTTGCCATCATCGCCATCATCGCCATCATCGCCATCATCGCCATCACCGCTCTCCTCGCCAGCATCCTTGCTCTTGTCTGTCGATTCAAACCGATCCCCCTCGCTACTCTGGAGCGTCCAGAGAAAGAGCGCGGTTAAACGGGCATCCTCTTCCACTGCGCCGGCGGCTCCATTGCGGGCTTTGGCTTCGGCGGTGCCAAGCACCTGCTCCAACGCGGTGCGAGCTACCACCTCCCACACGTAGGAAAGGTAGCCCCGTTGGTATGGCTCTGAAGCCGTTGGGTCGCCCCCAAGCGGGATAATCCGATCCATCGTGTCGTATACGTGGGTATAGCGGCTATAGATTTCTAGGGCGGGACCAATGCAGGCAAAGACTAAATCTGCCCCGCGTATCCCCTCCCCCTGCAACCGCTCTACCCAATCGCCAACACGCCGCGGTAGTTCGCGCAATATATCATTCCAATCGCCCCTATCGGCATCCTCCGGGCGCGGACGACAGACCAAGTGAACGCTCGTTGCTAGTGCGGCAGACTCTCGCGCCCGCAACCGAGACCCCGACTCTGTAACAAGGGGCCAAGAACCGGTAATGACCCACCCGCCCTGTATCATCCCTGAGAGGAGAGCTTCCCACCCTTCGGTAGTCTTGTGGGCAAAGACAACACTACCAATCCCATCATCCCGCAAAACGCGGCGACCTTCGGCAAAGGCTTTTGCCATTGTTGCTTCAAACCAAGCACCATCTTTTGGCTGTCCATCAACAATTCTCGTTTCATCTTGGACTGCCTCGAATGTTTTGGGAGATAGGGGATTTTGCGGGTCAAAGGGGTCACGCAGAAGATTCATCTCTGGTAGCGCACGTTTGAGCCAAACAAAGAAGAAATCGGAGAGATCAGAGTAGGGAATAGCGTCATAGTAGGGAGGATCGGTAAACCAAATACCACACGTATCAGTTGGTAACGGTGAGTTACAAGCATCTGCAACTTGTACTTGCCCTATTTTATAGCCAGGAAATATTGTTGAATGAATAGCGGAACCCATCCTATTAACTTGTCCTATAAAAGAACCTGTAGATTGTGATATAGGGTTTGCTTCCGCGAAATCCCATACAATTGGTATTGCTTGGCGTGCTAGAGCTTGAACTGGACATTCAGCATCTACTTTCCAACGAGCTAATGAAACCCAAAAATCAACACACCGACTAACTATGATTGTAGCCAATTGTTTAACATAGCCATCAGAAAGATTTTTAGTTAAAGTAACAAATACTGCTAAAGCCAGCTTTTGCCGCGCCGTAAACAGGTCTCCCCACTCTGCCATACCATACCTTCTAGCAGCAAATCCTCTGCCTGCCCCTGAACCCCCACCAATAGGTGTTGGTTCATTTGGTATTGCACTCAAGCCATTGGGGAGGGGGGTTGCCGCCACCGTTTCTAGCCGCTGCTTTGCCCGCCACACCGCCTGGTAGTCGTGGTTGGTTGGCAACCGGTAGTGTCGCCCCTGTTCGCCTTGCCGAAGCAAGACTACCGCCAGCATCCGTGCGCCGCCGGTGCGGGTGCCTTGCCCATCAAAGAGAACATCTGCGCCCCCCCGTTGGGCAACCAACTGTTTTCGCACCCGGTCTGCTGGCAATACCGCCCCACAGCAGAGACAGGTTGCCTTTGCCCGATCAACCGTGCCTTTGGAAACTTCACGCTCACTTGTTGGGGTAAAGATGTCCCATTGTACATAGGGGATACCCCCCGTTGGACGCACAACGGTATAGCGCAATGCCCGCTTGCGCTTAGGCTTCTTTGCCAGCCAAAAAGAGCGCATCAACGGTATCTCTGCCCCACAGTTTGGCGATTCGCATTGTACCGTGCGTGACCAAAGGTAGGCAATGGGACGTGCGCCATCTGGGTCTGGGGGATAAACCTCTGCCAACTCCTGCTCGGCAGCCTGCTTAATACGCGCCCCCACCTGGCGTAGCTCATCAGCAAGCCCTGCACCGTGGCGGGGGATGTCCTCCAGCATCACCTTGAGGATGAGACAGGCTACCGGGTTGAGGTCACTAGCAAACGCCTCCGCCCCCAAGCGCAAGGCTTCAAGCGGGATAGAGCCGCCGCCGGCGAAGGGGTCAACAACCAGTGGCGGTTCATCGGGGTGGGCAGCCGCCACCAAGCCGCGCCCGACATGCAGGTAGCTCGGCTCGGCAGCCAAATTCCAGTTGGCAAAATCGCCAATGAAGTTGAGCAATGCTCGCCGCAGGGCAAGGTCATCAGCCCCAATATCCTGGTTGCGTATCGTTTTCAACAGAGCGCGGGCTTCCTGCTTGAACCCATCGGGGCAGGCGGGGTCGCAGGGGTCGGGCAGCAGCAGCCCTAGCAACATCGCCCGACTAGAGGCAAGGGGTCGCCGCGCCCACCAGAGATGCAAGGTGCTGGGATGTCCATGACGGATAGACTTCTCGCGGGCAGCGTGTTTAGATACCATCGCTATAGGAAAATCCACTTCTGCCAAGCGTTTACAGTGTTTGGGGATCATATGGTGTTCTTTCTTCGCGTAATTGCATCGGTTTGGTCATCGCATCCACTTTGAGCCAGTAGTGTTGCACCTTCTGGACCTCATTCCAATCAAATCTCGCCGGGTCAAGAACTGGCTCTTGCAACGTTGGGTGGGAAGCACAATTCGTCACGATATAGAGCCAGTAACAATCGCGGCGGTCTTCCGCCACGCGCCGCTCATTGGGCGTAAGCAATATCGTCCCCGTCATCGCTGCCAACCCCTTAATTTCTATCAAGCGAAGCTCACCAGTACGCAAGTCAATACTGGTAACATCATACCCCAAATTTCTCTCATGCACATCAAAGACCTGACAACCGCGAGCCTCTTCATAGGCTATCACCGTCTGCATAGCCGTCTCTTCCGTCTGAGCATTGGGGCGCATCGGGCGGATTTGAGAGGTAATCTCCTCTGGTGGGGGGACAATCAAGACACTGGTAAACCGCTCCACAGCCTGGAGCGTGAGTGCCCGTTGATACTGGAGTTCCTCTTTGCGCTGCCTGCGCCGAAGGGAGAGTTCATCATGGCGATGTATGGCTTGTTGGAGCCGACCTTCAGACCCCTGTATCCCCTGCTCTTTGTCCAAAGTTGCCCGGCTAATCTCCTCATCCGCCTTTTCTATCAACGTCGAGAGGGAAAACTCGACATGCCGGGCGATACGGTCTAGCTCCTCCAAGTGTTCCGCCTGGACTCCCTCTAGGAAGGGTTTAAGCGCATGGGTATGCAGCCAATTGGTGTTTTCTGGCAGGGTAGCCACCGGGGGCAACGGGTTTGGGGGAGCGGCGGGGGTACAATTACCAAGTATATCAAGCTCGCGCAAGCAGGGGGATGCCCCTTCGGATAGCTCAACAACAAACAACTGCTCGTGGATAGTTCGCCCCAACCCATTCACAATACGGGCGCGATAGAAGTCCAGCCGTACCGGGGAGTCATATTGCAACGAGGTATAACACGCCCCTTGCCCAAAGACCTCCTGCGACAAGGTAAGCATATGGCGGCGCAGAGCTTCAAAGAGGGGATGCCCCGGTATCACCCATTCTAGCCCATTTTCATCAGCAGTCTCACGGTCAGTAGTACAGTGGGGGTAGCGATTTGCCAGAGCCGGGAACTTCCAATCGGGTTGGCGGGTATAGTTGGACAACGTAGTAGGGATACGTCCAGGGTCAAAGGTATGGGGAAGTTTTGCCACCCGCTTGACAGGCAAATGGGCATGCTTGGCAGCATCTAGGATAAACCGGTTAATCGTCTCCGGGACAACGCGCCGCTCCTGCGCCCGCGCTCGCCGTTCAACCAGCATCTCTAGGTCGAGCTTCTTCACCGCCAGCCCCTCTAGCGCATTGTGGCAGATATTGCGAAAATGTTTTTCATCAACATCACGCAACAGCCGGTCTTCCAGGTCAGCTTCGCCCAGTTCACCCGCATAGTATTGGCGCAAGATACGCTCAATATGCGAAGCCGGCAACACCTCACCAACCACGTTAAACACCGCATCATCGTCAAGCGCATCACGGATGTTCTCAAGTTTCTGGAGCAACGTTTGCAAGATAAACCCCTCAATCGTGTTTGTTGTCACAAAATTGAAAATGAGGCAGTCTTCTTTTTGCCCATACCGATGGATACGCCCCATACGCTGCTCCAGCCGGTTGGGGTTCCAGGGGATGTCATAATTGAACATCACATGGCAACAGTGCAGGTTGATACCCTCGCCGGCGGCTTCAGTCGCCACAAGAATCTGTATATTCCCACTCCAAAACTCCCGCTCGGCAAACAAGCGCGAGTTCGGCTCCGGGTCACTACTATTGCCAATCTGCATCCCGCCATGAATAGTCCCCACACGAAAGCCCCACTCAGTCAACCGCTCAACGAGATAGAGCAACGTATCCTTGAACTCGGTAAAGATGAGCAACCGCTTTTGGGGGTGATCAAAAAAGCCTTGCTGTTGGAGCAGGGCTTTCAACTTGGAGAGTTTGGCTTCGGCATGGCTATCTTCAATCGCTTGCGCCAACGCCGCAAAGCGGCGCAGTTCGGCAATTTCCTCTTGCACATCCGCAGCATTGTTTGCCAGCGTCACAGCCTCAATAATCTGCTCTAATTCTTCCCGTTTCACCTCGTCCATCTCTTCTAGTTCCTCTTCACTAGGCAGCGATGCGGGAGCATGGGTCGCCAGAGTTCGGGCATGTTTCAGCTGATCACTCAACCGCTTGGCACTATTTTCCAACGTTTGCCGCAAAGCCCGCGCACTAGAAGCCAACCGGCGCTGGTAGAGAGCCATACGAAAGCCAACAGCCCGCGCACGGGGGTCATTGCTGGCGGCAGCCCGACGGCTCTGCTGCTTAATAAACTTCGTTACATCATCATAGAGCGCGAGTTCATCACCAGCAATAGAAAAGTCTGCGGTGGTCGGAATACGGCGGGTAAAGATTTTGCGAGCCGACCACGTACCATCGGGTTGGCGTTCCGGGAAGTACACCATCGCCTCTTTAGTACGCCGGAGGTAAAAGGGCGCACGTTGCTGCTCCATCGCCTGCTGAATAGATTGCACATCAGCATACGCATCTCGATCAAGTAATTGCAAAAACAACGTAAAATTCGCAGGGTCGCCTTTATGCGGGGTTGCCGTCAACATAACATAGTGGTCTGCCGTATCACGCAGCAACTCACCGAGGGCGTAGCGGGCAGTCTTGCGCGAGGGGGGAGTCCAAGACATCCGATGGGCTTCGTCCACAATGACCAAATCCCAATGTACCTGTTGCAGCCCCTTGACAATATCATCCCGTTTTGCCAGGTCTAGCGAGGTAATGATTTGGTTGCGTTCGAGCCACTGGTTGACCCCATACTGTTCACGTACATCATTGCCCTTGAGGACAAAAAATTGCTCATCAAATTTCGACCCCAATTCCCGCTGCCACTGAAAGGTCAGGTTCGCAGGACAGACAATCAAAATCCGTTCCAATAACCCTCGCAATTTCAGTTCCCGGATAAGCAGCCCTGCCATAATCGTTTTACCTGCACCAGCATCATCCGCCAGCAAAAACCGAATACGGGGGAGCTTCAAAAGATAGTCATACACTGCGGTAAGTTGATGGGGCAGCGGGGCAACTCTGGATATGGACAACCCAAAGAAGGGGTCAAAAGCATAGGCAATACCAAGCGCATAGGCTTGTAGCCCCAGGCGAACGACCTGACCATCGCCAGTATAGTTGGCTGCGGTGTCGTGCAGGGATACTTCGGCAAGCTGTTCTGCACTGAGGGTCACACGATGGAATTTTTCCGAATGGATCCCAGAAAGCCCAAGAATACAGAGATCGGGACCATCAGTTTTGATAGTCTCAATGCGTACAGGTTCATTGAACAACGGTCCAGTGATAATCTGCCCTTCCGTCAGGGGCGGCAGCACCGTTTCGGGGATAGGGTCTGTTTCCAGGGCATCTTGGAAAGCAGCTAACAGTTCAAGCACAGAAGTATAGCGACTATGCCGGTCTGTATGGGTAGCACGCGCAATAACCGCCTGCATAGCAGACGGGATACCTGGGTCAAAAGCGACCACATCCAGCAGTTCTCGTTTGGGCAACCCGCCACACAACATCTCATGCAAGATCATACCTAGCGCATACACATCAGAAGTCACCCCTACAGCATTGCCGAGAAATTGCTCTGGCGGCATATATTGGCGTGAACCAACCCCAGTTTCTGCTTTGACATGGGTTACATCATCAAGCACCTTTGCCAAGCCAAAGTCAGCAACAAGACTCAGCCCTTGTGCATCAAAGAGAATGTTGGATGGCTTGAGGTCAAGATGAATGACCCCTTGCTCATGGGCAAACGCCACAGCTTGGCACACTTGGACAAAGATGTGATCCAGTTCAGCAAGCGGCATAAACGGCACACGACCTGTGCCCGTCTCTTTCAATCCAGTTAATCGCTGGGTTAGGGTACCATGCTCGGCAAAGTCCATCACAAGATACAACAACTGTTCCCCATCAAGCGAATCATCACCAAGCGTATACACGAAGAGAATATGCTTATGACGAAGCTTTGCTAAAACACGGGCTTCTTTGAGAAACGCATCTCTCCAATGTTGCTCAATATTCAGGTCAGGGCGAACGATTTTGATGGCAACGCGGCGATTCAGGTTGCGATCAAAGGCTTCATAGACCTGCCCCATACCGCCCTTTCCAATACACTTGTGGAGTTCATAGGTATTATTGAGCAGAACTCCGTGCAGATGTTCAGTCATCACGTCCTCTCGTTATACTAGAACATTGACAGGATTTCCATATCAACCAAAGCTTCTTCCATTGTGGCATATCGGTCTGCGGGGTGCATAGCACACATCGTTGTTACCACATCGTCAATTTCTTTTGGCAAAGCGTGGTCTAACTGGCTAGGAAGTTGGGGCAATCCACGAGACGCAAAACATTCACGGACTTTGTTATAGGGATGACGACCTGTGAGAAGTACAAAGAGCAAGACACCAACAGCATAGATGTCTGAAGCACGAGAAGCAGCACTCGCATCCTCCCAGACCTCTGGAGCGACATACCGTTGATCTAGCTCTTTGCCAATACGGGTCGCTATGGTGGGGAGGTCGCCATCTTCAATTCGCGCACAATCAAAGTTGACCAGCTTCACCGGAATATTGGCATCTTCAGAGACAATAATATTCTCTGGGCGAACATCACGATGAATCACTCCATGCGAATGGGCATGATGCAACCCTTCGCCTACTTGACGAACAATAGCTATCCGTTGGGCAAAGGATAGCGAGGTAAAGAGGGATTCAGAATCAAGCAGACCACGGAGACTAAACCCTTCGGACCACTCCCGTACCAAAACAATTTTAGGCTTACCATCTTGGTTAATCCAGCGGAAGGGATGAAGTACAGGTACAATATGGGGATGTGCAGGAAGTCGATGCATAGCATCAGCATCACGCATAATCCGTTCTTCATGCCGCTGTGCAGCTTTATCTCCATCGTAGGCATTGAGACTATAGACTTTGAGCACACATCGGCTGCGGGTACGCAATAGGGGATTTTCTGCCAAAAGCGTAGAATAGAGCGCATTTTTGCCCATCGTCTCAATAACCTGATAATCTCCAATCCGATTTTCACGAGATCGGGCGCGAAATCGGTTCTTCAAAATGGCACAGATACGTTCAACAAGCGGGGTGATTGGAGCACAACGGCTAGAACGAAGCAGAAAGTTGGCAGCATCAGGCAATGTGCGGACAAGATTCTGGTCTTCTGTGGAAAGATTAACGGTAACTCGTGAGTCTGTGAGAACAACCAAAGGTTGTACCCACACAGCTTCCATTTGAGCACCGCTTCGCGTCAACAAACTTTTGAGAACCCGTGCTTTCTCATGCGTAGTGGGCAAAGGGCTAGGAACAAAATACCCATGCCCTAGGTCCCATTCACGCGCATTGCCACGTATGACCCCCTGATACCCTTTAACTTCAATCACATACACCATATGCTCCCCAATAATAACCTGGTCATATTCATATGATGCCAAACCAGTAGCATTCGTGGGAAGCTCCATATTGTGAAACAGATGGTAGGTATGAGGGAGTTTTCGGACAAAATAGGCTATTGCCGATTGTTCACTTTTATTGATCGGTTCGCCAATAGGATAAACTTTTGCCATACACGCATCTCACTTTGCTAACTTTCGCTACAATTCCAGATTACTGCTTGGTTATGCCGAGCACAGAGTATGGTACAATAGAGGCTGTCTATAAGAATAACTATTGCCGCAATACCCAGGAAGCCTATCTCTACGCAACGCTTTTTGTATGGATAGATTTCCTGTTTTCTAAGACGATTTCTTCTAGTACCCGCTTTCCCCAAGAGCGGGTTTTTTCTCACCTTAGCTTGACAGTATACCACATATTTTTGGATTAGGGGTGTCTACTTTTGCTCTTACGACACGAACCAAATGCCTGTCCAGAGAAAAACACATCAAAAAACGGGTTGCTCTACATAAATTTATGTGTGCAACCATACCAGACAAGCCAGACACCAAGTTGGGAACCAACACAAAAATAGAAACCCAAAATCACCTTATGGATAAGAACTGAGAGGCATACCGAACTCCCGTGGAGCCATCGGATAAGTAGCAGTGTTCTAAAATGGTTATCACACTGCGAAAGTGAAGGATTAAGAAAAATAGTGGAGGAGTACTACAGAGAAAAGCGGAGAAACCAAATACTCTAAAAAAAAGACAAACGACAACATAACCAGGATCAATAAGAAATGATCAAACGAGAATTAGGTATTAACAACCTCTTTCGCTGATTGTTCTTCTGGTTCTGGAGCATCTTTGTACAACTGCCAAACCTGCACATCCAGTGCCTTAGCCATACGTATGAGGGTATCCTCATCATACCGCCTAGTACGGTTGTGCCAAAGGGACAGTGTTTGTGGATAGGAAACACCTGATGCTTTATGCAGGGCAGTAATATTCCACCCCCGCTTTTGTGCCAATTGTCGTATGCGTAACATGCTTGTATTTTAACACAATCTATAAAGGTATGTCAATATTTTTTTGCTGATTCTACCACAATACCCGTGTAGCCTAGTATCAGGTTAAGTTGACAAATACTTAACCTAGCCTTATTATCTAAGGAGTAATCACATAACAAACCTGTAGTTTACCATAAAACAGGGGAATTATTCCTATGAAAAACACAAAACAAGCATCACTAGACATTGCCCGCCACATCACCAACAGCCCAGTGGTATGCCCCCCCCATCCTGATGCGCCCATCAGCGAGGAGGAGAGCAAGCTCATCGCCTACTGCTCCCAACACATCCATCCCTTCGCCTACATCCTCGCTATGCCCTTCATTGTCCTCCGCCTCTGCACCATTCCCGCCACCATCACAACATGGTTGGCAATCAACATGCTGCTCATGTTCTACTCTGGACAGGGAAAAACCGACTTCTCCCTCCGGGCTATCGCCAGCCTTGCCAAGATTGGCAAAGACTCGGTGCTGACCCACGTCAACAAACTAGTAGACCTCGGCTTGCTAGAAGTTCACGAGGTACCCTACGGCAAAAAACAGCAGCGCACCCAACGCTACTACACGATTGACACCCAATCTCTCGTCCACAAAAGCCTCCGCTACATGCCCCATCAACTCCGCGAGCTTGCGGTGAACTACGCCCCAACCCACCAAACCATCCCCGAAGGACAACTAGACATGTTCCATGCCCTCGGTTTTGGTGATAGGACGGATGCGCCGGTGTCTAGGCATGACGACAAACGGGATGCGCTGGTGTCTAGGCATGACGACAAACGGGGTGAGGGGGTGTCTGGCTATGGCGACAAGCGGGGTGAGGGGGTGTCTGGCTATGGCGACAGGACAGGGAATGGGGGGTCTAGGGAGACAGAAATAGCTCCTGACTCCAAGAGAGGGGAGAATAGCCCAACTCATGACAACGGGAGATGTCCCTCTAATCAGACACCGTGTCCCTCTAGCCAGACACCAAACACCCCACAACAACCCCCCATCCCATACCCGACTATTCCCCACCAACCGGTTAGGTTCCCCTCAACCATGTCCCTCTAGCCAGACACCTTTTCCCACACCGTGTCCTGCTAACCAGACATCGC
>CAYPHM010000037.1:0-34112 GCA_964410555.1 uncultured Chloroflexaceae bacterium
TGGGAGAGGGGGCAGGGGGGAGAGGGGGCAGGGGGCAGGGGGGGGAGAGGAGACGTAGCCATGCATCCCCACCCGCCGCCCCGATTTTCAATGTAGCACGATTAGCAGTATAATATGAACAACAAACAAAAGTAATTGGAGCGAGCGTATGTTCCCGCTGATTATTCGCCTTATCATTTCGTTGACTATCGTTATCTTCCTATCCGCACAAGCATGGCGTTCGCCGGTACGTACCTTCCGCCGTGCCGCCTTCACCACCGCTGCACTTGCCTTTGGGGTGCTGGTCATTTTCACCGTCCAGACGATCATCAGCAATGAGACGGGACCCTGGACTATCGCGGTGCAAGGACTCTTCTTTATCCTGATGCTTGCCAGTCTGATAATGCTAGGGTTATCTTGGCGCAGGGGTGAGATGCAAGAGAAAATGGAACAGATACGTCAAGCTGTTGAGGAAGAACGGAAACGCCGCGAAGAGGAACAAGCGGAAAAACACCAAGAGCATAACCCAAAGGATTAGGACCTCTATAATTTTAAGGATGGCAAAGGAGTCTCGAGAACGTATGACCAATCTAACGACTATCGGGCAGCAGGCACGTCAAGCAGCATATCATCTCGTCAAGCTCACCCGCCAACAAAAAGATGCTGCCTTGCACAGTATAGCCGACCTGCTCTTGGAGCAGCAGGATGCAATCTTACAGGCTAATAGTGCCGATATGGAAGCCGCCCGCGCTGCTGGCACAAGTAGCGCATTGCTAGACCGCATGCTGCTTTCCCCACAACGACTCGAGTCTATTGCAGCGGACACCCGCAGCGTGGCAGAACTCGATGACCCGGTTGGTGTGGTCTATGATAAAGCCGCACTGCCCAACGGCTTGCAGGTGCAAAAGCAGCGCACCCCGCTCGGCGTGGTGGGGGTCATCTATGAAGCTCGCCCCAACGTGACGGTAGATATTGCCTCGCTCTGCCTCAAAGCCGGTAATGCGGTTATCTTGCGGGGGGGCAGCGATATTCGGCAAAGCTGCGCTGCCATCACCAGGACTATTGGCACCGCACTAGAACGCTGCTATATTCCTACCGCCGCCGTGCAGAGCATTACCGACCCCAACCGGGAACTTATCGGCGAATTGCTCCGCCTGGACAAATATGTAGATATGATCATCCCACGCGGAGGCGGAGGGTTGCATCGCTTCTGTATCGAGAACGCAACCATACCGGTTATCACTGGCGGCATTGGTATCTGCCACATGTACGCCGATCCTACCGCCGACCTAGCGCGGTCTGTGCCAATCATTCGCAATGCCAAAGTGCAACGTCCAAGTGTTTGCAACGCGCTAGATACGCTGCTCGTGCATCGGGATATAGCCTCGCACCTGCTGCCCGCTGTGGGCAAAACGCTCAACGAAGCCGGCGTAGAGTTTCGCGCAGACCCTGATGCACTAGAGATACTCTCCCGGAGCGAGGGAGCCGAAACGTGGAAGGTGGTACCGGCTGGCGAAGATGATTTCAATACCGAGTACATGGCACTGATTCTCGCCGTCCGCATTGTAGATAGCCTAGAGGAAGCCATAGCCCATATCAATGCCCACAGTATGGGGCATAGCGATGCTATTTTGACGACAAACCGCACTGCTGCCGATACGTTTATCCAAGAGATAGATAGCTCTGCCGTTTTCGTCAATACCTCCACCCGCTTTAACGATGGGGGGCAGTTTGGTTTGGGGGCAGAGGTGGCTATCAGTACGCAAAAACTGCATGCCCGTGGGCCAATGGGGCTGCAAGAGTTGACAACCTACAAATGGGTATGTGAAAGCGAATGGCTGGCACGCCCATAATTTTGGACGCGCCTAATCTGGAAAGTGAGCCGGGGAAACACACTTGGCTAATCCATCATCATGATGACACAGTATACGCTCAATTTGGCACATCTCTACCCCGATACCATGAACATCTACGGGGATAGAGGCAATATCATGAGCTTAACGCAGCGATGTCGCTGGCGAGACATTGATCTTGTCGTTACTCCTATCACCACTGGCACCCAGGTAGACTGGATGCACTTTGATATGGCGTTTTTTGGTGGGGGGCAGGATAGCGGGCAGGCAATTATTGCCCAAGATTTCCTCCAGCACCAAAGCGCGGGATTGGCTCGTGCCATTGAAGAGGGACTGGTGATGCTTGCCATTTGTGGGGGTTATCAGTTGCTTGGACACTATTTCCTCACCCATGCCGGCGAACGGCTGCCCGGCGTGGGTATGCTCGACATCCATACGATAGGTGGCAAGCAGCGTATGATTGGCAATACGGTAGTCAGCCTAGCCAACAACCCCCTGGATATTGCAACGACTGATACTCCCTACCTCGTGGGCTTTGAAAACCACAGTGGACGCACCTACCACGGCAAAAACGTTTCTCCGCTTGGGCAGGTGTTGGTAGGGGATGGCGACAATGGCGAGGATGGGGTGAGTGGAGCATGCTACAAGAACACCATTGGGTGCTATCTGCACGGCTCACTGCTCCCCAAAAACCCCCACCTAGCCGACCATCTGCTCACCCTCGCCCTGCGCCGCCGCTATGGGCACACGGTGAGCCTCCCGCCGCTCGCGCTTGACGACACCCTAGAATTGCATGCCCATCACACGATGGCAAACCGCTTGTTGAAAGAACACAAGGGACACAAAGAACACAAGGCATTGAAAGGACAGAAAGCACAGAAAGGACAGACTACATGATTCCCAACCCGACAGAAGATGAAGTCGCCGCAGCACTTGCCGCTGTTTCCTGCTATTTGGCAGAAGACTCTATTGTTGAGGATGAAGCCGCATATGATTGGCGATGGAAAGCCTCCGCCGCCTTGATCATTCAAGGACTACCAACAACCCGTTCGCCGCAGCGGCCTTTCTGGGGCAATGTGGAACGGTTGCGCCGCGCCGGACGTGGAGAAACAGGAATTATAGGACTGTAACAGACTATGGAGCTACTCTACACCGACTATCTGGAATTACCCGCACCGTTGGCACAGGTCAATACCCTACTCCGCGATCCTGCGACTTGGCACACGTTGCCAACAGGCGCAACGCGCACGGGAACGTTTTGGCGTACCAACACAGACCTCGCCACGCTCACCTTTACCGCTATGGATCAGCCTGCCCCGACTACATATCCAGCACCAGATAGCCCTGCCGCTGCCAATGCTTCACACATTCTCACTTGGCACCTGACCCCGGCAACCAACAGCGGCTTTCACCTGACGGTAGAGCTTGTGCTGTTTGATGCTATTGTCGCTACGCACATTATCATACGGGTGGTCTACTACCCGCAGCAAGGACGGGGACTATCTCCCTTTGCCCGCTGGCACACCCGCCGCACGATTGCGGCTACGGTGAAAGCATGCCACCAAGCCCTACAGACTAGGCTATCTGCCGCTAATCTCCCAACCGGAACGCTATCATTATCACTAGCAGATGAGGAAGAACCCCTGATAGACCGCCTCCGTGCTGTCTACCCCACAACCGTTGCTACCTTTGAGGCAATGGGGGCAAGCGAAGAGTTGGAGCGGGTGTGGCGGCTAGAGCAGGCGTGGCAGCGCAATATGCAAGGGGCATATGATGATACGCTGTATGAACTCCACCCGGATACTGCCTACACCGATGCTCCAATTCCCAACGATGCCAGTAATGCCAACGATACCAGCAATGCCAGCAATGCCACCGATGCCACCGATGCCACCGACTATGACCTCATCTATGCGGGTGGAGGGCTAGGTTTGCTGCATGCGGCAGTGATGGCAGCCTGCTACCAACAGCGGGTACTTGTCTTTGACAAGGGCAAGATAGGCTGTGCTCACCGTGAGTGGAACATTAGCCGTGAAGAGTTGCAAGCGTTGGTAGACATTGGCGTTGTGACCTGGGATGACCTGGAAGAAGAGGTCATTATGCGCGAGTACCGCACCGGGCTTGTGCGCTTCCACACCGGACCCTATACCCCCATACCCCATAGCGACCTCTGGATGGAGCATGTGCTGAGTTTGGCGATTGACTCTGAGGCAATGCTACGGTTGATGCGGCGCAAACTGGAGGCAGCCGGTGGAACGGTGCTAGACTATCGGGCGTTTCGCCGCGTTCACGTTTTCGCCAACAACCCGCAAAGTGTCGCAGTGGAGATAAGCGGGGCAGATGCTGCCGATGCTACAGAGGTCTACACAGCGCGGCTGCTGCTTGACTGTATGGGCAGCACCTCGCCGCTTGCGCTGTTGCGCCACGCCCGTATGCCTTTTTCTGGCGTGTGTCCCACTGTCGGCTCCACTGTCAGCGGCTTTGCCCAGGGAGACGGTCCGGGCGAGTATGACCCATCGGTAGGCGACATTCTCATTAGCGTAGCAGACACGCAGCACCATCGTCAGCTTATCTGGGAAGGCTTCCCTGGGCGGGGAGACGAGACAGCGGTCTATGTCTTTTACTACGTGGCGTTGAATGGCTATACGCCCGGTACGCAGCCCCATGCTGCGCCTATGAAGAATCCCCCACACCAAACTGCCTACTCCTTGCTAGAACTCTTTGAACACTACTTCATCTTGCACCATACCTACAAAAAACCGGGACCGTCTTTTCGGCATATCAAGCCGTTGTATGGCTACATACCGGGGCGGCATACCGTCAATGCCAACGAGATTCCACTATTGCAGGGAGTCTTGCCTGTTGGGGACTCGGCGGCACAGCAAAGCCCACTGACCTACTGTGGTTTTGGCTCGCACGTCCGCAACCTGCACCGTACCACAAGTTTACTTGCCTATGCCCTCTCGCATAACCTGCTGACCCCTAACCATCTCAGCCATATCAATGCGTTTCAGACCAACGTCTCGCTCAATTGGGTGTTTAGTCGGTTTATGCAACCCTGGGGCAACCCAGACAATGTAAATGAACTACAAAACGTCTTTCTCGGCTCGCTCAACGATCTGGGCATCCCAATTGCCCGGCGATTCTTCCAAGACCGTACCCGTTGGAGCGACTACAACAATATTTTGGGGACAGTACTTCGCCGCTATCCCATCATCATGAACCAAGCATGGAGCGTACTCAAACCATCAGGTATTAGGCAATGGATACGCGATTATCTTCGGTTCACGCTTGAAGCAAGCTATGCTGCTACTGCCCGGGCGGCTGGTCCATCGGTGGAACAGGCATTGTATCGCCTAAGCGATAGGCTATCGCCCACGCAGGGGTTAGCTATTCGTGCCAAGTATGCCGAATGGCATACGATGAAGTGGTTGGATTCGTCACAATAGTATTGCTGTGCATAAGGGTGATCCCTATGCACATCTAGGAAATTTGTCACTAGCTAGAAGGTAGGTTTTCGTATGAAACCACAAATTCTCATCCTCGGCGGAAATTTTGCAGGACTGCACGCAGCGTTTGAACTCCACCACACCCTGGGGGATAAGGCGGATGTTACCATCATCGCGCCAGAAGACAACTTCGTCTTTCTCCCATCGCTCATTTGGGTTGTGACGGGCATGTGTTCACCCAAACGTATCCAGTTTGACTTGCGAACGGCAATCGAACATCGCGGTATCCATTTTGCCCACGAGCGTGTACAGCATGTGGATGTGGAAAAGCAAAAAGTGCAAACCGATATGAATACCTTTGCGTATGATTATCTGGTCGTTGCTACGGGCGCAGAGCCAGATTGGGATGCAGTACCGGGCATGGGACCCCACACGGGACATACCCACTACGTTTGCTCTGTTCCCTGGGCAACCAATGCGGCAAGGGCATGGCAAAAGTACCTGAAAGACCCCGGACCAATTGTCGTTGGGGCATCGCAGGGAACAGGTTGTTATGGTCTGGGATATGAGATGGTCTTGAACCTAGAAAGTTCACTCCGCAAGAAGGGCAAACGCTCACAAGCATCCATCACGTTTGTGACCTCGGAGCCATTCTTGGGGCATTTGGGTATGGGCGGTGTCGGCGAAGCCCCCAAGAAGATTGAAGAGGTCTTCAAGAAAAAGAACATTGACTGGGTAGTCAATGCTTCAACAAAGGAGATCACCGAGAACGAGGTGCGGTTGGAAGATGGATCGGTCTATCCCTATAGCTACTCCATCTACCTGGCTCCCTTCAAGGGGCGCAAGTTCGTATTTGATTCGCCGGGCTTGGGCAACGAAAAAGGGTTTATCCCTGTCAATGATCGCTATCAGCATGTCAACCTGCCAAATGTGTATGGGGCAGGCGTGGCAGTGGCGGTAAAGCAACCAGAAAAGACGGCTATTCCCGTTGGGGTGCCAAAGACCGGCTATATGTCGGACGTGATGGGCAAGGTGGCAGCACAGAATATTGAGGCGGAGATTATGGGCAAGCCACCGCGTGAGCTACCCTTCCCAGATATTAAGCTGCTGTGCGTGATGGACGGCGGCGATATGGCGGTATCGCTCATCTCAGACCGTATCTTCCCACCGCGCAAGATAGGCTTTTCCAATGCAAGCGGCATGGGACACCTCGGCAAGATTATGTTTGAGAAGTACTATATGTGGAAGGTGCGTAATGGCTTGATTTACCTGCCATAAGCGCAGGAACAGCCGCTCCCCCCGCCCCCGCTCCCAATAAAGGGCGAGGGGGAGCCGACTCCCTTCTCCCCGTTAATACTCGCTACTCATTGCGAAGCACGATGGGCAAATAAACAACCCCATCAGGGAAGGTGGTAGCCTGTTCTTCCACAGAAACCTCAACCACCGCCGGCACTGAGAGTAAGTCGTCATTGTCCCGCGCAAACAATAGAATGTGATAGGTACCAGTGCGGGTGAGTATATCTGTTGCTACCGTTTCATAACGTGTAGACTGGCTAGACTGGTTGGTTAGCGTCACATTCGGCAGACTGGCATGGGTAGCAAATGCGCCAGTAGGGGAAGGCGGGGTATAATCCGGCGGCAGCACAATCCCCCATGCTTGGGCAACAGACTCATCATCCTGTATGGTCGCTTGGATAGCCAGATCACTGGAGACCGTAGCGGTAATAGGTGCGACCACGCTGGCAATAACCGGCGACCAACCCCCATTGGATGCACTCGTTGTCGCATACAACCCCCGTAAGGCTGCGGCATAGCTGCCGGTGCTCTGCTTGAGGGTTGGTTGTTGCCAGGGACTAGCCAACGTTACAGCTTGTTGCGCTTGTTGGTAGGCAGCCGCTAGGCTTGAACCGCGCCGCAGTGCCGTAACAAAGTAGTGCGTAAAGAGTGAGCGGTCATCTACTGCCCATGCTGTAGCCTCTGCTGCTGCCGAAGCAACAACTATCCGCCCCGGCTTGGTCAGGGTGCCTAGAAACCCACCTGCCATAGGGGCATCTAACACCACATTGAGCGTAATAGGGGCAGTACGGCTTTCTAGGCTATCTAGCCATGTTGACAACAAGTCGGGGGTAATCGTTTCGCCCGTTGGCTTATTGAGCATGATAGCGGGGGCTTGGCTGTTGGAGCCGCTTTGCCCAACAATATAGATTGTCAACGTGCCGCCATCCGCGATAGCCTCTTTTGCCCATACCGTCACAGCCTGCTCTACGTCATCGAGCGTGGGGGGGGACTCGTAGAGGTCTGGCAACAGTTCATACACCTGCGTATAGCCGGCAGTCTGCACAAGCTGTTGCACCTCTTGTATGGTGTTGGTCAATATACGGCTTTGCTTATGCTCCCCACTGGTTTCTCCCAAATAACCCAACACAAGCAAAACGCCATCTGATGCCACCGTATCTGGCAAGGTCCGGGCTACCAGTTCATAGGTAACATCCGTACCTGCTACGGTAGAATCATGGTTAAATAACCGCAATACCAGCGGGTCGTCATTCTTGGCAGTGTAGCGCAACTGCATATGGGGGATTGCGGCTTGGTCTTGCTCTTCAAGCACATTGCCCCCACACTCGCTATATCGTTGCATATCCACGTTAGCCGGTGATCCTGCAGGCAGGTAGGTCTCAATAAGGTAGGTTGTGCCAGAGACTACCTCTATCTGCACCCAATCGCTCTCTGATGGGACGTGAAATGTTCGCTTTTCTGCTTGTCCATTGACAGACAAGGTATGGGCATTGCTGCATGTGTTGTCTGACTCATATGCATCACCCGGCGGCGGGGTCGGCGTGGCAGTTGGCGTAGCCGTAGCCATTGTGGTTGGCGTAGGCGAAGGGGGCATCGTTGGAGATGGAGTCATCGTTGGGGTGGGGGTAGGTTTGGGCAGCGTCTGCCGTATGTAGAGCGGCTGCATCCCCACAGTAAACTGCACTGCTCCTTGCTGCACCGTCAATGGTGTAGACACCCCGTTGAAGTTGACCAACTGTACGCTGGTTACGCCTGGCTCTACCTGCATAGACACATCACTAGCCCCGCTGGTCTGCCAGATCATATCTACCAGCATGTAGTCTGCTGGTTGAAAGCGTAAGTCATAGCGGCTCGATGGATTCTGCTGGTCGTTGGGGTTGTAGGTATAGGTATGCAAGGGTCCATTGCCCAAGTACACCGTATTGGTCAGCTGTTGTGTCAGGACATTGTAGGAGGTGTAGGCAATCTTGGGGGCATAGCCTTGCGCTTTGGTCTTGAGAATAGCTGTCGCCTGCCAAATATCCCGCTGATGCACATCAAACTTATCTTCAAGCTGATGGTAGTTGACGTGTTGGACACCAAAAGCCAACGCAATAGCATGCGCTCGCAACAGATAATCCGACTGTTCTAGCTCTGTTTTGCAAAGAGCGTCCGCGCTCAATGAGGCAGATTGCTTGTCCCTATCAATGCGGTACTTTGCGGGAATAGCATAACGAGCCAGCGCTGCGTTGGTCTGTGCCAGCGAGGTAGCCCCATCCTCACACGTTACCCATCCTATTTCGCTAATCCAATAGGGACGCAAAGCACCGCCGCGCTGTTGGGTTTGGGCTATCAGCCATTCGCTAGAGGTAGCAAGCCTGCCCCAAAGCGTGACTTTTGACAGAATGTTGGGGTTATCGGGGGCATCGTAGGGCATGTAGGGGTGTACTGCCAACACATCGAACCGTGTCCAAGCATCAGGTACCGCATTGAGGACCTTTTCAAAGAAATAGAGTCCGTCTTGGTGGCAGGTACAGCCACGCTCATCGGAGCCACTCTGTCCATCTAGCACATACAAGCCAGCAGTAACGACCAGGGCAGTAGGGTCAGCGGCTTTGACTGCAGCATAGCCAGCTTTCAGCAGTTCGCCATATTCGGCAGCAGAGCCGGGCCACGTCTCCCAATGGTTAGGTTCGTTCCAGATTTGCCATGTGGCAACGCGAGGGGAGCCTTCGGCATCTTCTACACCATCGCCATCATACCGTTCTACCACAGCCTGCACAAAGTTGGCAAAGTCTTGGGGGTCTTGTGGGGGACACCAGTAGTCTTGGGCAATAATGCCATAGGATTTGTAGCGTTCGGTGCGGGTCTGGCAATCGTTGATACGCGCCCATTCTGGCGTGGTGGCGATCATGCCGATAATGCCATAGCCAGATTCTGCCATTTCACGGATGCGCTGGTCGTAAACTTTGCGGTTGTTGCGATCCCAGTAAGCCCCGTGTTGTTGCAGGTTTGCCCAACTGATTTCCTCCCGTCCCCACTGCACCCCGGCGTTACGTCCTAGCGTCATTAGGGTAGGGATACCATCATCCCCATCATTCAAGATGCGCTCAAACCCGGTGAAATAGGTGTTCATGCCATAAAAGCTGGCTTGGGCAGGTTGTGCTGCTAATGATGCCTGAGCCAGGACAGGGGATGAGGCAACATGTGGGATGGCAGGGGGGATAGGGGAGTCGTCATCAGCAGCAACGAATTGTAAAAAGGTCAACAACAGTAGGGTGCTGAGTATAGTTATGAGTAATGGATAGACGATAATCTGTTTGTTCATACGCAAGATGATAGCATGAGGCGGTGCCGGGTGCAAGTGCGAAGCGACTCCGGGTCTGGCTAACTACGGAATCCCTTGCCCAGACTCTGTGTCTCCGTGTTTCGCTTGAAAACAACGCCCATCCCCTGCCCCCGGGGAGAAGGGGAACGCACACCGGTTGGCTCCCCCTCACCCCCATATATTCCCCACACGTCCCTACAATTGCACCAACTCCCGCACCCGTGTACCAATATCCCCCGATGTCACCAACGCCTCACCAACCAACATAGCATTAACCCCCACGCCGTGTAGTCGACGTACATCATCCGCCGTGTGAATACCACTCTCGCTTACCAGGATAGGGCGATCTAGTCCGGTTGGCAACAGCGTTGCTAGGGTCTCTGTAGTATGTAGGTCAGTTGTGAAGGTATGCAAATTGCGGTTGTTGACACCGATAATATTTGCGCCAACATCCAGTGCTCGGCACATCTCATCGGCGGTATGCACCTCAACTAGAGCATGCATACCGAGGGCATGGGTGAGGGAGAGCAAATCGCGTAAGGTCGTATCGTCTAGTACTGCAACGATAAGCAGCAAAGCATCAGCACCATAAGCTCGCGCTTCGTAGACCTGATACGGGTCTATGATAAAGTCTTTGCGAAGGAGCGGGATATGCTCGGCAAGGGTTCCCGCAAGGGGAGGAGACAGTTGCATGTGGCGTATATCCTGCAAATAGGTCAATCTGCCCTGAAAAAACGATACATCAGTCAGGACAGACAGGGCAGATGCGCCGTGTGTCATATAGGTATGGGCAATGGCGGTGTGGTCAAAGGCATCAATGAGCACCCCACGGCTAGGGGAGGCTTTTTTTACCTCTGCTATGAGCGCAACAGTTGATAGTTTACAAAGTGCCGCAGCAAAATCACGCACCGGTGGGACACAAGCAAGCTGCTGTTGGATAACACCTACTGGCGTGGTTGCTTGGCTGTCGGCTAATTCCTTGCGTTTGTGGTCAATAATTCGTTGGAGTATGGAAGGGTCTGTCGTCATATAGTCTCCTTTCTGTTTATCGGCTTGTCGCCTCCTAAATTATGCAAAGTTCACCCTTGTATTATCCGCTCTCCCGCTCCCAGAAGGTGAGGGGGAGATGTTCGATCTCCCTTCTCCCGCTTGCGTGGGAAGGGCAGAGGATGGGGGCAGACCGGTGAGACGTTGATTACTCTCTCCTAACCTACCCCTCATTAGGGAGAGGGAGGGAAAAGCCGTTGCATACACCAGCGCTACAATCTAACCTACTCCTAATAAGGATGGGGCAGGGGGGAGTGGGTATTACAGCTACTTTTAAACGAGTGGAGAGAAACCAGACGAGAAGGAGGGGTCACTGGGTAATAGACCATTTGCGACAAACGATTTTTGTACCCTGTCCCACTTGGGACTCTATATGAAACTCATCCATAAGACGGCTTGCGCCAGACAACCCCATACCCATGCCCCCTGATGTGGTGTAGCCATCTTTCATGGCCAATTCAACGTGTTCTATTCCAGGACCTTTATCTTCGATACAGCACTCAATGCCCTTGTGACTCCCATCCTCAACGATGGCAGTAGAGATGCTGCCGGTACCGGCATACTGGACAATATTTCGAGCTAATTCACTGATAGCTGTCGCAATACGCGCTTGATCTACGGGACCAAACCCGACTTTTCGGGCAATATCACGCGCTTTGGTGCGAGCTGCGACAATATCAACATCGCCTCGGATGGTCACATTGGTTGCCTGTTTTGTCATGACTACAAATCTTTCTCCAAGAGCATGAAACGCATACCCTTTCAGACACATGAACGTAGAGAAAGTACGGGTTTAGGTAATCATGCTAGGAGGTTTTGTAGCAGACCTGTACCTCAGTAACCTAACCTATGCTTCAACTTGGTTTAGCCCTTGCAGCATCACCGTGCTGACTTGCTGCAAGGCTTGCCCTAGCGCATCTATCATCTCATAATCTGCTTCGCCGGTCCATTCATCCATAAAGATTTTCTTCAGCTCAATAGATAGCACACAGGCTCGTTTGGGAAAATTATCGTGTATCCAACGAGCAAAATGCCCACCAAGAAACCGAACGTTTTCATCAACATAAAGCAGGTTTCCGTTGACCTTCAGTTCACTGAATGCATCCCTAAACCCCTCTACCACAGGAGCCCAGTAGGTACGATCCATATTGCTGGTGCCAATGTTGACATCAGGGGTTTCGTTTTGGGGAGCAGGTGGGGCATAGGGCCCATCACGCCGATGACAATAGGAATGTATATCTAGCACAACAATGCGTCCAAAACGATGTATCAATCGGGTAATCAGAGCATTGGCTTGGGTATGGAAATCATCGTATATTGCCAGCGAGGTAGCTAACTCATCATCCGGTAGATCGGTAGACCAGACCTTTAGCCCCCATGCATCTTTGCGGGTGCGATAGACAGCTTTTTCCGGCGAACGGTTGAGGTCTACCTCAAAGCGGGAACGGTTGACAACAATCCAGCTATCGGCTGCTTTCGCCCATGTGCCGGTGTGGGGGTCTTCCTCACGATAGCGTTCTTCGGGGGTGATATGGAGATAATCGTGGAGCGAGTCGCGTATGGCGTGTCCATCGTGGATGGCGGTAGCGAGGATGGGGATACTAGCTCCTTCCTGTATCTGCCAGAGTGGGGGGTTTGCCATCGAAAAGTTCCTTTCGTTGCCCTATTTTCTCTAGGAGTATTATAGCATATGGTTGGGGGGGCGGGGATGGGGGGGGAATTGTGTAGGGCTACGTCAAAGTCGCCCAATCAAAGAAATTTTGCCCTTCTTATCCACCCGCTCCCCCTGCCCCCGCTCCCATACCAGGGCAACAACCCGCATACACCACGCGGGGGGCATGCGCTATGCCCCACCAGCAGCAACAATCCCCAGGAAAAATAGCCCACAGCATGCCAACAAGCCAATTAATGCGCCAATCAAGGGAAACAAAAACACAGCAAACGCTGCCCGACCCGACTCTAGCTCATGTGCGACACTCGTTGCGATAATCAGGATAACCACGCTCCACGCAAGCGACAAAAAGCCTAACGCGGAGCCAAGCACAGGCACAAAGTGGAGGGCATCTAGCGCACGCGGGGCTACGGAAAGTGCTCCTAGCCCAAGCATCTGCTGCATACTGCCCCGACCACCAAGCCACCCCGCTGCAATATGGATAAAGACGACTGCTAACAACAGACTACTCAAGTACCCCAGTGGACGCGATACAACCACCCCTAGCCCCCGAAATACCGCCCTTACTGCGTTGGGCAGCGGGGTAGGCAACAAGGTAACATCGCGCAGCAAAGCTACCCCCGACTCAATATTCTCGCTAATTGCCCCAAGTATCATCCGTTGTTCAGGGGTTTGGGCATTCATTGCCTGCTGATTGATAGACGCTTCGAGCTCCTCCTGTAAGCGGACAAAGTCACGCTCTGGATTTAGGGTACTCATAATTGTGCGAATGCCATCTACCCCCCCTACCAGCAATCCCACGAGCAGGACAATCATGAAGCCCTTTTGCACCAGCAGCGGCGAGGAGCGCAAGGCAACAAAAAGGTCTTGCTTGATAAGCAAAGCTCCATTGAAGATGTCTATAATCCCTTTTTCTTGGTTTGTCATCTAAATTTTCCTTTTGCTACCATAACACAAGCTAGACAAGCCACTCTAGCCACTGGCATTGATGATCATAAAGAGGGCAATACATACTGCCCCAAGGGCTAACAAGAGCAGCAGCAGGGGACCAAAAATCGTTGCCCAGAACGCTTGCCGTGGCGTGAGTTCGTGGGCTTCGCGTATGGCGAGGTAATTGGCTATCATTGTCAGCAAAAACACCCCGCTCACTTGGGCAAATGGCACGATTTGGATTACTCCTAGTAGGCTAACCCCTGAAGCCAACGCCGTACACCCAAGCGTTTGGGCTAGGCTCCCCCTTCCGCCAACTATTCGGGCTACCATATGGGCAACTACACCATAGATAAGCCACAATGCGACCTGGCGTATGGGGACGATAACAAGGTTTAGCAAAGCACCGGGGATGGTCACTTGCTCAAACAACTTGATAATCCCCGTAATCTGATCATACCACTGCTTGAAGATGGTATCAAACACAGGTTCACTGCTAGAGAGGTTTTGGTACCAGGGCATTACGATCAGTCGCTCATAGATGACCTGCATTGCAACATCTATATCGTGGCTCACGAGAAACTCGCCCACCTGCCCAATCATTGCTGCTACACCAAGCACTAAGCCAACAAGCAGCACCAAGATAAAGCCCCGTTTCAAGCCATCTGTTGCGTCACGTTGCTGTTGAAAGACCGTTTGATCAAGAAACAGTCCGCGTATCCCCATCTGTAGATAGTCACGCATACGTGGTTTCCCTTACCGGATAAGTTTGATTGTCCGTCCGTCTGTCGTCCATTGCCGTTGGTTACTGCCTTCATCCTCTATTGCCATTGTAGCACACCTTACGCTAGAAACGAACACACTATCCCAGGGCAATAGCAAAGTCCCACAATCAAAGAAATTTTGCCCTTCTTGCCCACCCGCTCCCCCTCTTTCAGGGGCAGGGGATAGGGGCAAAAATAACCTTGACCCTATCCCTATCTAGGCTCCAATCTCTGGCAATTGAGTAGGCTTGGCAGCATAGGCTTTTTGCTTACGTACCTGGTCATAGATCGCTTCCAACTGGATAGCCGCCCGTTCCCAAGAGAAATCGCTGATAGCTCGCTCTCGTCCCCTAGCGCGTAGATCGTCTGCCAAAGGGGGATTCTCCATCACCAGAGCGATCTTCTCTGCTAGGTCTTCTGCACTGCCCATGCTGGCATAGACTCCACAATCACCGAGTATTTCGCGGCTAACAGGACTCTCAAAGGTCACAACCGGCAGGCCTACCGCCATGTAGTTGCTAATCTTGCCACTGCCTTCAGTCAGGCTCATTTTGGGGGCTACTGCCATCTCACCAAGCGCAAGGTAGGCATGAGCATCACGATAGAAAATCCGTCCCGGCATCGTGATATGATCAGCTATACCAAGCGATTTGGCATAGGCATAGTAGCTCTCTGGGTCTGGGTAGCCCATAATCAGAAAGTGTATATCAGGAATACGGGGGATGAGCCGCTGAGCCGCTTGGAGCAGGACGTTGGTTCCCTGGTAGGGGGCGAGCAAGCCGAGGTAGGCAACAATGCGCCGCCCTGCTGGTATGCCAAGCTGCGTACGAAGCTCTTGCCGTTGCGCTTCCCACGCTGGCGACCCATCAAAGGGGCGAAAGCGGTTGACATCCACGCCGTCTATGAGCGTGTGTAGACGGTGGGGGGCTATGGCTTGTTTTTGGCGCAGTAAGTTTGCCGCATTGTGTGTAGAGGTTACAACGGCATCTGACCAGCGATTGATACGGTCTTCAATGGTCTTTAAGATGGGAAAGAAGGGGCTCGTCTTTGCGATAAAGCCATGATCCAACATTTCGCTGGTCATGCTGCCTTGATAATCAAGCACAAGCGGGATATGCAATAACCGTTTGAGTACTGCGCCCATAAGACCTGCTTCGTGGGTGTGAGCATGGATAATGTCCGGGCGGATGGCTAGGGCAACGCGCAAGCTGCGCCAAGACAATCCTACATCGAGGTAGAGTTTGTGGCGTGAAGAGCCAACCATCGCCCGCTTAATCCAGGGAACATCCCAAGATCGGCGCGTGGTGACATCGGGCATGTCATCACCATTGTGATAGGTCGTCAGAATGACGCGGTGTCCGCGGTTTTGGAGTGCGCGTATCTCCTCCAGAATTCTGACATGACAGCCGTAGTCAGAGAAAAAGCTGGTGGAAGCAATCATCAAAATGGTATGTGGCACTCGCTTGCCTTTCTGTTGGCGTATTACAAAGATAGCCCGTAAAGCCCACCAGTTTGAGCGGTGGGATAAAAAGGCTTCCCGTGGTTCCAATGCGTTACAAAGAAACGACGAATGCAAAATTGCATTCGTCGTTGGTTCTTGCTTACATATATTTCCCTATTGTATCGTATTGTGTGATGATATGCAACCGCTTGGCTCATAGGGTAGGGCTACGTCAAAGTCGCCCAATCAAAGAAATTTTCTTGTCCACCCTCTCCCCCTAGCCCCCTCGCGTCCATAAAGGGCAAGGGGGGAGAAAGGGGTAAAAAATTACAGACCAGCGATCTTGCGAAGGGCATCTACCTTGTCGGTGCGCTCCCACGGCAGGTCTATATCAGTTCGTCCGAAGTGACCATAGGCGGCTGTAGCGCGGTAGATGGGGCGGCGCAGATCCATCTCACGGATGAACGCACCTGGGCGCAGGTCGAAGGTCTCGTTGATCGCCCGCTCGATGACCTCATCGCTCACCTTGCCGGTGCCAAAGGTCTCAATGCTGACGGACAGCGGTTTTGCCACACCGATAGCATAGCTCAACTGCACCTCAAAACGTTCTGCCAGCCCTGCGGCTACCACATTCTTGGCGACATAGCGGGAAGCATAGGCGGCACTGCGGTCAACCTTCGTTGGGTCTTTGCCGCTGAATGCCCCACCACCGTGGCGAGCAATCCCACCGTAGGTATCCACAATGATCTTGCGACCAGTCAAGCCAGCATCGCCAAGCGGACCGCCTGTGACAAACCGCCCGGTAGGATTCACAAAATACTTGGTCTTGTCGTCAATCAATGCTGATGGGATAATCTCACGGATGGCATGCTGGATAACATCTTCACGGATCTGCTCTTGGGAGACATCCGGTGAGTGTTGCGTACTGATGAGGACGGTATCTACGCGCACCGGCTTTCCATAGGCATACTCAACCGTCACCTGGCTCTTGGAGTCGGGGCGCAGGTAGTCAAGCTGCCCGCTCTTGCGGAGCTTGGCAAGGTGCAAGACCAGCTTGTGCGAGAGGCTAATCGTCAACGGCATATATTCGGGGGTCTCGTTGCAGGCAAAGCCAAACATCATCCCCTGGTCGCCAGCACCAATGGAGTTGACTTCCTCATCCGTCACCTTATCGCGGACTTCCAATGCTTTGTCTACCCCCTGGGCAATATCCGGGGATTGCTTACCGAGGGCTACCATTACGCCACAGGTATTGGCATCAAAGCCATAATCGGAATCCGTATAGCCAATTTCCCGGATGGTATTTCGGACAATATCTGGTACATCAATCGTTGCCTGGGTAGTAATCTCACCCAATACCATCACCATACCAGTGGTTGTGGCGGTTTCGCATGCCACACGCGAGCGTGGGTCTTGTGCCAGCAACGCATCAAGCACCGCATCGCTTACCTGATCACACATTTTGTCGGGGTGTCCCTCAGACACCGATTCGCTGGTGTAAAAAAATTTGGGGGACTGTATAAACGTTGACACGTCAAACTCCTTGTTTTTCTAGTTTTTCGTTATCTTGGTTCCATTGTATTGATAGCAGACATCAATAACGTTCCATAAAGCACAAAAATAGCCATGAGCAAGACCAAGATAAGCACCCCTATACCTATAGAAACCCATGCATAGGTCCGGGCGCGGTCTGGTCTTGCTGCTTTGTTTGCCTGTGTAAGCGCAATAATACCAGCAACTAAAGGAGCAAGACACCCAAAACCAGGGATACAGGAATCGCTAGGATTCATACGCCTTGCCCCTTGTCCTAGTCGCAACCACCAGCTATCGGAATACTTTTTGTTCCTGATAGCTGCTAGTTGCTAGGGTTTCTATGTACCTTCTTGCCAAGAGTTCAGGTATTTCTCCTGATCGGGGGTCAGGATGTCCATAACGATGCCCATATCCTTGAGCTTGAGGGCGGCAATTTCGCGGTCAAGTTCCTTTGGTACTGTGTGTACCCCACTGGAGAGCTTACCCTTGTTCTTGACCAAAAATTCAGCGGCGAGGGCTTGGTTGGCAAAGCTCATATCCATAACCGCACTGGGGTGTCCTTCTGCGCTTGCCAAGTTGATCAAGCGACCTTCGCCAAGCAGGTTAATCTTGCGCCCATCACCGAGGATGTACTGATCAATGAAGGCTCGCGGCTGGCGTTTTTCCTTGCTCATGGCTTCCAGCGCGGGGATGTTGATCTCAACGTTGAAGTGACCGCTGTTTGCCACAATGCAGCCATCCTTCATTGCCTCGAAGTCATCCTTATCAATCACATGCTTGTCGCCAGTGGCGGTAACGATAAAGTTTGCAATAGCAGCAGCCTTCTGCATTGGCATCACGCGGTAGCCATCCATAGCGGCTTCCAACGCACGGACGGGGTCAATTTCTGTGACGATAACGTTAGCCCCCATACCGCGAGCACGCTCGGCGATACCGCGGGAGCAGAAGCCATAGCCACCGACTACAAAGGTCTTGCCAGCAATCAGCACGTTGGTAGCGCGAATAACGCCGTCAATGGTGCTCTGCCCGGTGCCGTAGCGGTTGTCAAACAGGTGCTTGGTGTCGCTGTCGTTCACGGCGATAACCGGGAAGGTCAGCACACCATCGTTTGCCATCGCTCGCAAACGGATAACGCCAGTGGTCGTTTCCTCAGTGCTCCCATACAGATCACCCAGCAGGTCCTTGCGGTCATTGAGCATTCCAGACACGAGGTCTGCGCCATCGTCCATCGTGATCTGGGGGTTGTGGTCGAGAGCGGCTTTCAAGTGCTGGTAGTAGGTATCGTTGTCCTCGCCTTTGATGGCATAGACGGGGATTTTGTCATACTTGACCAGGGCAGCAGCCAGGTCGTCCTGGGTGCTGAGGGGGTTTGAAGCGCAAAGCACAACATCTGCCCCACCGGCTTTCAACGTTCGCATCAGGTTGCCGGTCTCGGTGGTGACGTGGAGGCATGCGCTCAAGCGGACCCCCTCCAGGGGACGCTCTTTTACGAAACGCTCATGCAACTGGCGGAGGACGGGCATCTCTTGCTCTGCCCACTCCATACGTCTTTTACCTTCTTCTGCTAGGTTCATGTCTTTGACATCATAGTTTGAGTTCGTCATACGGTTTGTGTTTCTCCTTTACTTGGGTCAGGTTTCCTTTTGTACTGACCTTGATTATCCAAACAACGACTGAATGTGGTCACTAGGACCGAATGTATCTTGATAGCGTGCAGCAAAGTCGGCTTTGGTGTAACGATGTTGCTGGCAGCCATATTGTTCAATGTTATAGGCTGCTGCCAGTGCTGCAATACGCCCGGTAATATCTAAGGGAAGTTGGCGGCTATAGCCAAACGCCAACCCTGCAAGGTAGGCATCGCCTGCCCCCGTTGGGTCACGGATGGCTTCAATGGTCGCCGGGGGTATATCTACCTTGCGATCATTGGCATTGTCATACATGCTGGAACCAGACTCGCCTTTTGTGACGACGGTCAATGGGGCGCTGGCGATGAGGTCTGCCTCGCTGGTCTCCAGCAGCTTGGCCATCATCGCAAATTCATAGTCATTGCCCACGAGTAGGGAAGCCCCCTTCAAGCCATCGCGTATCTGCTGTGCTTCTAAGCGGGGAGTCTGCTTGCCTGGGTCAAAGACGTAGGGAATGCCAAGTTCTTGGCATTCTAGGGCGAGTTGGTGCATCCCCACAGAATCCGAAGGGGAAATCAGCACAAGATCATCTGCGCCTAGCCCTAGCTCTTTGAGCGACAGCTTGGTTGCGTGGGTCATAGCCCCGGCATAAAAGGCGACGATTTGGTTATCCGACTGGTCTGTGGTGATAAAACAGGATGAGGTAAATTCGTTTTCTATGGGGAGAATCCCGCTCGTATCTACATTGTTGGCTTCAAGCCATACGCGGTACTCTTCAAAATCGGTTCCAACCGTACCGGCTATTAGGGGACGTTCACCAAGCAATGCCAAACTGTAGGCAATATTGCCGGCGACACCGCCACGCATTTTGTTCATAGACTCTACCAGAAAGCTCACAGAAAGAATATGGGCTTTTTCTGGCAAAATATGATCTTTGAAATAGCCGGGAAAATTCATAATGTAGTCGTAGGCGAGCGAACCGGTTACGACAATAGACACTCGTTGTTTCCTTTCTCCTAAACTTCTACCAATGATATTGGAGCGGGTTTGCCCACTCCCTGCCGTCTCGTGCTTGTCTATAGGGAAAATCCAACCCCCATAGCTGAAATCTCAGACATACTCCGTCAAACCGTAAGTTAGCCGTATACGAAGCGATACGTCATTACAAAGCTGCAACGCATGTTCAGCAGCAGATGGTGACAAATGCGCCAAGTTGCCACTTGTGCTAATGAGCGAAGCCTGCAAAAGCTGATTTCGCGGTACACCAGCAGCAACCAATTGTTGCACCAACGTATGAAAACGGTTCGTGAGAGAGTCTGTTGTCTCAATTGCCAACGCTTCTTTGTCAGTTGGCACCAGCCCCCAAGTCAGAAAGCCAGGGCGGTTGAGGAAGTCGGGGAGCACCGGTGCTCCATTGAGTAGCATATCGCTGTGATTGTAGACATCAATTAAGATAAGTTCTACAGAAGATTGCAGGACTGGCTCCCAAAACGCAGGCGTATTGCTATCTTGGTGCCATTTTCCCGTTTTGCCTATGGTTATGCCGCTACACCCTCGTATGCCGTCAAACACCAAGTCCAAAAGCTCAACCCCTCGCTCCCAGTTTATGGGAAAGAATGGGGAATTAAACGCATCTAAGAATGGCTCATCAAGACAAATAATAACGTTTTCTGCTAGGACAGACAACTTTTTTGAGAGCCACATTACTCTCAGGGACAGGTGGTGGGCTAGGGCTTCAAGCAGTATTGGATCATAAATAATCGAACGCTGCTGTTCATCCGCTAGGTATATCCCTAGGCTAATTGGACCAACAAGCTGATAGGTAATAGCGACCCCCTCAAACCAGTTTTTCGGAATATTGAGGAGTTCTCCAAGACCAGATGCATAGGCTGGCTGCAGCGCACTATTGGCTGCTTGTCGCCGCAGATATGCCAGCGAAACACTATCTAGGTCTTGTTCTGCCTGTGTTCTATCAACATAGATTTGCTCAGTACGGGTATCTACAATGAGACCCGGAAACCCACTAGCACTCTGGACAAATTGTCGTTCATTAAAGGATGTAGCCGGGAGCCTGGGACAAGTTAGGATCGTCGGTACAGTTGTCATCAACAACCCAAGCGCATGCGATGGGCTGGTATAGGGTAGCCCACTTTGTGCTATTGGCAAGCAGGCGGGTTGAAACGAGAGTGGCATACGCGACGGAGATCATCAGAAAAGGGTGGTTTTAGTACCCCGCGTTCGGTAATGATTCCTGCTATGAGTTCATTGGGCGTGACATCAAATGCTGGATGTGCTGCCAGAACCCCCTCTGGGGCAATGCGTTGATTGCCAATATGGGTAACTTCATCGGGCGAGCGTTCTTCAATCTCGATCATGTCGCCATGCTCCAACGATAGGTCAACCGTTGATGTTGGTGCGGCTACGTAGAAGGGGATGTTGTGGGTTTTTGCCAAAATAGCCACGGTGTAGGTGCCTATCTTGTTGGCAACATCGCCGTTGGCGACAATGCGATCTGCCCCAACAATCACGCAGTCTATATTGCCCTGTTTCATCATGTAGCCAGCCATATTGTCGGTAATAAGCGTTTGGGAAATACCCGCTTCGCGCAGTTCCCAAGCAGTCAGGCGTGCGCCCTGCAAAAATGGTCGGGTCTCATCCACATAGACGTGGATAAACCGTCCCTGACTGTGGGCAGTTCGCATCGGAGCTAGGGCGGTGCCATAGCCAGCGGTTGCCAATCCCCCAGCGTTGCAGTGCGTCAGGACGTGTCCCCGTTCCGGGATGAGCGGTGCGCCATATTCTCCAATAGTATGGCACATTGCCAAATCTTCAGAGAGTACGGTATGGGCTTCCTCAAGGATGCGCTCACGGAGATTATCTATATTGGCATCTTCACGGGCGATATGCTGTGCCAGTTCAAGGACGCGGGTTGTTGCCCAACTCAGGTTGACTGCGGTAGGTCGCTGTGCGTCAAGTGTTTGCTTTGCTTGTGCTAATACGGATAGGAGTTCTTCCGTGCTGGTTGCTTTGCTGCGCTGGGCGGCGATTGCCATGCCATACGCTGCGGTACATCCAATAGCTGGAGCACCGCGCACTTGCATACTCTTGATAGCGTGTGCCACTTCTTCAAGCGAACGACACTGGACAATGACTTCTTCTAAGGGAAGCAATTTTTGATCTACCAAGCAGACCTGATCGTTTTCCCACCAAACTGTTCGGAGTTCTTTTTTACTCATAGGATAGTATTATTACTTAGCCTGTTCGCCTAGCAGATAGTAGGGGCGAGAGGTCATACTCTAGCTAGTCCCACATATCTTCTCAATAAGCGAACCCTCTTTACTATTTCTTTTAGCGACATACCGATTGTAGCATAGGTGTAGATATATCGCAACTTATGAGATGTATAGCTCTGAGGAATAGGTTTGTGAGGGGGGCAGATTAGGCTGATGATTCCCTGCTGACAAAATCCCGCAACACCTGATAAACCTGGAGCAAGCTATCGCTATCTACCCACTCTTCATCGGCATGCATGCCCATCCCATCGGGACCAAAACAGACCGCTGGTATATCCTGCTCACTATAAAATCTGGCATCGCTGCCAAAATGCTCACGGTAGAGCACAGCGGGGCTACCTTGCACCTGTTCAAGCGATTGGGCAAGCCGCTTGACATAGGGGTTATCCGAATCGGTTGCCAGTGGTTGGGCGAGTTTCAGTATATCGATACTCGCATGGGGGAAACAGGATTCTATCGCTTCAATCACCTGGTCGGAAGCATCATCGGGAATGTACCGGATGTCTAGTTTTAGGATAACCTGGGCTGGTATCTGGTTGACAGATTTGCCACCTGCCTGCACACCTGTTGGGGTAGCGGTGGTACACCACGCTGCTGATGTTGGCACCGGGAAGCGGCGGGCGAGGGTTTCTAGCCCATTGCCCAATTCCCATATGGGGTTGTGCCCTTCCCAGGGGCGTGAGCCGTGGGTGGGGTCGCCTTTCATCCGTATGTTCAGCCACATAATGCCCTTTTGCTCGTAGCAAATACGCAAGTTGGTAGGCTCGGCAGACAGGAAAAAGCGACACGTCCAGCCTTCTTGCAATAGTCGCTTGGTACCATCTTCGCCGCCTATCTCTTCATCGCCAACAATCTGTATCCCCACATCTGGGCGGGGGTCTTGTGCGGCTAGGTCGCGCATCAACCGCAGCAGCACGGCGACACTGCCTTTCATATCCAGGCTTGCCCGTCCGTAGATACGGTTTCCTTGTACCACAGCAGTAAATTGCTCTTGGTGTGCTGGCACTACGTCTATATGCCCGTTGAGTAGGTATGTTGGGGTATGGGTGTCATAGAGGGTCGCCATGAGTGCTGGCTTGCCCACATGCTCCGAACGATGGATGTATAGCCCCGGAATGGCTTGGAGATAGTGGTACACATAGTCCATTGCGGCGGCGATGTCTTGGGGGTTGTCTTCTGTGCTGGCAAACCCGATTAAGTCTGTGGTCAGACGGATAATGTCTGCTTGGTGTGCTTGGTGTGCTTGGTCTTTTTGATGCATTTGATTTATTCTACTCAATTTTCAAATCCCAGGGCGAGGGGGAACCGCGAGTGTCAACGAGCGGACGTAACCCGCTCCCCCCAACCCCCTCTCCCATCCCAGGGCGAGGGGGAGCCGCGAGTGTCAACGAGCGGATGTTCCAGGAAGAGCGGCAACTGCGGCAAATTCTTCGGCAAGTTCTTCATCTACTGGTAGTTGATTTGATTGCCTGATTGCCTGATTCGGCATGTTTCATCGCGGAGTTGCAAGACCTTGTTATTCAAGGGAAATAGCTTTTGTTGGGTAAATAGCCATTCCAACTTTTGCATAATGGCAGCCCGATTAGGTTGTCTCAATGCAATCAGGTAGGATTTGGCTGTCTTCGGAAAATTCTCATCCAAGAGGAAATTCATGAAGCGATTGCCTCATAGGGATGGTCTTCGAACTGGCAAAGCTCGCTGGCAAATCTCAAGGCTTCCAACACATCCTCAGACGTGATGTTTGGATAGTCTTCCAAGATGATATTGATAGTGTCTCCTCCCGCCAAGGCACCCAAAATGGTAGAGACAAGGACCCTTGTCCCACGGATGACTGGTTTCCCGTAGCAAACACGAGGATTTAGCTCTATTTTTGCATGCATAGCAAACTCCTATGCTGTTCTGTTACCGGTTTTTCATACCCTATACTCCCCTATGGCGGTAGAGGTGGACAAACAGCTGTTTATAATGAGACGAAAGAAAAACAAGGTGCTATCGTAGAACAATGCTACAAGCAGACCTACGCTGATTCTAGCACACAGCAGAAACGCTTGCAATTGGCTGTGTCAAAGTCGCTGTTGCCCCCTCGCCCGCTGCCCCCGCTCCCATCCCAGGGCAGGGGGAGAGAGCCGTGGCTCGACAGAGTAGAGGGAACGAAGGTGGTATTGTGGCGTGAATCGTGCTATTTCGATCATTCACCAGCTTGTTTTAGGACTTCCTCAATAACCCGTTGACTCAGACTAAATCCTTTGAGACAAAGGGTGTGGAGTTCAGGGCGAAGGGTGGTGATGATACCTCGTTGCTTGGCTTTTAGGAGAATCCCAATGGTACCAACTTTGGGTAGACCAAGTTGGGTAAGTTTTCTACGTCCTTTCCTTTCATCCATAAGAACCCAGTCGGCTTGGAGTTCATGAGCTAAGACCAGCGTTTCAGCTTCGCCTAGGTCTATCTCATCAAGGAGTAGCTCGACAGCCAATCGATTTTTGACTGGTACCGTCTGTATCCATAGGGCTGTCGCTACGTCAGTTGTACCGATTGCATGATCATTATCCATAATCTCGTTATATACGGCTTGGGGGATATGGATTGTGCCAAAGAGATCGTGGAGTAAAGAGAATCGTTGTATGGACGCAAGACCAATCAGGGGCGTAGTGTTGGAAACAACTAGCATGGTGCTCCAGGGAGTGCGGCAACTGCGGCAAATTCTTCGGCAAGTTCTTCATCGGTATAGTTGATATAGGCAATACCACGTTCTCGCAATAGGGCTAAAAAGGCAACGCGGCTCATATGTAAGATAGCAGCAGCTTTCCCCGAACTGATTTGTCCTTCCGTAAACAAGGAAAAGACGAGCCATTCATTAAATCGTCTCTGTATATCTTGGTAATCTAATCCATAGTGAGATAATGGGATAGGACTATGGATGGTGAGGGGTGGTTCTTCGCTCATAGTATTCTAATTCCTATTAGGGTTAGTCTTTATACCGTGACTTATGGGTATGATACCACATGATACTGCTACTTTCTTTGTGTTCAAATGTACTCGAAAGTACGCTTTGTCCAGTTCCAAAATTCCTGCTTCCCCCTGCATCGCCTTCTCACTTGAAGGGCTTACCCGCAGTCCACAAGCGTCTTTATACGTCCCGACGTAGCCACTACTGAGGACGATTGGTTTAGCCGACACCAACGAGCCGCATGCCTTCGTCTCGAATGTTTTGTGCGGCATGGCGATCACGATCCAGGATCGCCCCGCACGATGGGCATGTCCAGGTGCGGTCTGCCAACGTGAGTTCACGGTTGAGGTATCCACACCCATTGCACGTCTTACTTGACGGATAGAACGGGGGTATCCGTACCACCTGCTGCGCCTTGTACCCCAACTGGCGAACTATCTCCGCAAATGACGCATCTGCTATCGCTCGTGCCAGTTTATGGTTCTTCAGCATCCCCACCACGTTCAGCGTTTCCAGCGCAATGATGCTGGCTTTTCCTGCCAGGTGTGTGGTCAGCTTGTGTATCGCATCGGCTCGCAGGTTGGCAATCCGCAGGTGCAACCGTGCCAGCTTCCGCTGCGCTTTGTGCCAGTTCTTGCTGCCCTTGTTCTTGCGTGCCAACCAGCGATTCAATCGCCGCAGGTTCTTCTGTGCCGCGGTAAGGTGGTTTTGGTTTTCAACCACCGCACCGTCGCTATCTACGGCTAACGACTTTACCCCAACATCTACGCCGATTACCCGTGCTGGTGCATGGTGTTCTGGCGCAGGGACCTGAACGTGAATGCTGACCAACCAGTACCCTGCCCGTTCACTCACCCGTGCGCTCATGATTTTGCCCGGAAAACGCAGCGGTTCGGTCATATTCACCCACCCAAGTTTCGGTATGCGTATCCCATGCCCGTCTACCGTGAATTTGTCGTTTGCCAGATAGAACGATCCGTACCCCCGCTTGCGGGATTTGAACCGAGGGAAGCCCACCCGCTTGCCATCCTTGCGGCGTTTCCCGTTCGCACGTTTTTTGATGTCTGCCCAAAAGTTTCTCAGGGCTTGGTTCAAGTCTGCAAACGATTGTTCGGTTGCACACTTGGTTGTCTCCATCACAAACGGAAATTGCTCCCGCTTGATGCGGTTGAACTCAGCTTTCAGGTCGCCAATAGATGGCAGGGGTTGCTGTTCCGCTTGTGCCTGACGCAACCGGGCAACGGCCCAATTCCATGCAAAGCGAGCATTGCCAGCAGCTTGCCGGAAATACTGTTCCTGTTCAGGGGTTGGATTCAAGCGTATCTTGTGTGCGCGTATCATGGGATTCCAATACCTTTTTTAATGACTTCCGGTCATTTCGTAATCCATAGAGCCGAGACGAAAAGCAAGCGTAGTATAAAACACTTCTGAACACTTTTCAATAACTAGAAATAATCTCCCTTGTTAGCAACCGCTGTTGTCTGTGTTTGGGGGTCTATAGCTTTCTCCAATAGATGCAACAATGGCAAACCCTCTCCCCTATCTCCCTCACGCTAAACGAGCCGCGAGGGTCGACGAGCGGATGTATCGGGCAAGTTCTCACCACAGAGACACAGAGACACAAAGAAAGCCAAGACTCTTGCCTGGTCTCTGCGTCTCTGCGTTTCTGTCCGGTATCTCTGCCCGGACTCCGTGTACCTCTGTGCTTCCGTGTCTCCGTGGTGTGCCTGTTTGAGAGGAAGACCGAACATCCGCTCACTCGCGGTTCCTTCTCCCCTACCCCCAACATCCGCTCACTCGCGGTTCCTTCTCCCTTACCCCCAACATCCGCTCACTCACGGTTCCTTCTCCCCTACCCCCAACATCCGCTCGTTGACACTCGCGGCTCGTTTATTCCGTGTCTCCGTGGTGGGTTTTGCCCGGTAGACCTATCCCTAATAAATCCGGCTATTCTCCTGCTGATTGTAGCACATGCAGCGTCTCTCTGGCGCAGCGTTCCCAGGTGAAGGTAGCTGCATGTTGGCTGCCCCGTTCGCGTAGGGTATCGCGTAGGGCAGGGTCGTTGACGAGACGGGACATCCCCTCGGCTATGGCGTTAGTATCGTTGGGGTTGACCAGCAGCGCAGCATCCCCTGCCACTTCTGGCAGTGAGGTGGTCGTGCTCGTCAGGACAGGGGTATGACATGCCATCGCTTCAAGCACCGGCATACCAAACCCCTCATAGAGCGAGGGGAAAACAAATGCCAATGCGCCGCTCAACAACGCCGGGATGTCCTCATCCGGGACGTAGCCGGTGAAACCTATGCGGTCAGCAATCCCCCGCTCTTCCCCGCGCCGCTCTATCGCTTTGGTGAGCCAGCCTTTTTGCCCTGCAATAACTAACCGTAAGGTGTCGAGGGGGGTAGATGGTCTACTCCCCTGGAGCATCAGCGCGAAACTGTCTATGAGACGTTCTAGGTTTTTGCGGGGGTGTACCGTCCCAATATAGAGCAGGTAATCATCGTTTGTATGGATACCATAGCGTTGTTTCACCGCACTGATCTGTTGGCGATCTTGTACTGGTGCAAAGCGGGGAGCTACGCCGTGGTGAACAACGGTAATCTTGTCTGCTGGTACGAGGTAGTGGGTCATCAACGCCTGCTTGGTGGCGTGGGATATGGCGATAATGTGATGGGCAGCTTGGGTATTCCACCAGGTCGAAGCGTGGAGATCAAGCCAGCGTTGTGGGGTATGCGCCCGTGGGAAGGCAAGGTAGCCGAGGTCGTGTACCGTCACAATGCTGCGTTGCGGGTGGGATAGGGGGATAACATGAGAGGGGACAAACAGCACATCGGGCGGGGACACAACCATCTCTGCCCCTAGCCGTAGGTGAGTCCATAGCCGCGGGAAGGGCAACACGCGCATGTCCACATTGCTGCCGAGCGGGGGCAGCGTGGCGGGGGGGGTGTTGGCGTAGAGGGTATAGTGGGTATGGCGGTCTATCTGTGCTAGGGCAGCGAGCAAGGCATAGGTGTAGTGTTCTGTGCCGGTGCGGTGCTGTATTGCCAGCCGGCTGGCATCAATGCCAATGTGCATAGGTTATGTCGTTTCTCCCATAGTTGGTAGGCGTTAGCAGATAGGTTCTTTGGCAAATGATAGTACCTGGGGCAAAGTCTGTCAATACTACCCTTGCCAAATAGCACAAAATAAGCTATCTTCAATAGATAAGGTGAGTAAGGTCCTCACCGGTTTGTCTGCAAGGAAGCACCCGTTATGACCGACCAAAACCTGTCCGCCCTCATCCAAAAAGGACAACAACATCTCAACTCCGGCGATTTTCATGGTGCCATTGCATGCTTTGAGCAGGCAGCGGCACAGGCGCGTGCCTGGGGCGAGGGCGAAAATGAACTGGTAGCTCTTGGTTGGCTGCCTGCTGCGTGGGGCAGTGTCGCAGAGCATCAGCGCGAGATAGAAGCGGCAACCCGTCTGCTCACCCGTGCGCGGGAGCTGCGCCGTGAAGACTACGAGCTTGGTGCAACCCTGCGGCTCTCAGAAGCGATAGCCGACCTGGACTTACGCGGGCATTGGCACGAGATTAAGCCGCTGCTGCTCCAGGGTATTGAGACCTCTCAACGGCTCAATAAACCCTGGTATGAAGCCTACCATCGTATGTTGCTTGGCACCTATGCTGCCCGTATGAAAGCGGGGAAAGAAGCCCAAGCATGGTTACAACAGACGCTCAATGCCCTAACTCCTGAGCTAGAACGCAACACGGTACCCCGCTGTCTCTTCCGTATGAACTGCTATAGTGCGCTGTCGCTGCTGATGACCCACGAGGGCAATCACAGTGAAGCCCTGCGCTATGCCGAGATGACGCTTGGTTTGGCACAGGATGAGGGCAACCCGCCTTTTATAGCCGAAGCCCAACTTATCGTTGCTCGCGCCCACATTGCCAATGGACAGCATGACCAAGCCCGTCCACTGGTAGAAATGGTGCTGCCTGCTGCCCGCGAGCAGCAGTGGAAGGTGCGCGAGCAAGAGGCTGAATACCTGTTGAGTGAGATAGAACGGCACTCATCGCAGCCGGATGCAGCGGAAGTGCCTGCCCGTCGGGCGTTGGAGCTTGCGCGGCAGATGCAGCGCAAGGAGGAAGAGGTGCAGGGACTCATCAGTCTAAGCAAGGCGTTGTTGGCACAGCACCGCAAGCCGGATGCTCAAGCGGTGTTGGCACAGGCACGGCGGCTGGCGCAGGAGCGTGATTATGCTGATTACTTTAGTGAGATAGAATCGTTGGGGTAGTATTTGTGTACATGTAGATTTGGGTATGAAGTCTTATGAAAGCAATCTCTCTCTTTTCGGGAGCGGGTGGTATGGACATTGGCATACGACAATCGGGCATTGAAGTTCTTGCCCAAATTGAATCGGATGAGCATTGTTGTACGACACTTCGTGCTGCTAACGAACGCGAAGGTACATCTACACAGGTTCTGCAAGCAGACATAACAACCACAGACCCGATTACCCTTAGAGATTCCTTGTCTATTAAAGCAGGGGAACTTGCTTTACTCTTTGGTGGTCCACCGTGTCAACCATTTTCCTTAGCGGGGAAACAGATGGGACTACAAGATAAGCGGGGGTTATTGCTTTTTGAGATGATTCGCTTTGCTCAGGTATTAAAACCGGAGATTATTCTGATTGAGCAGGTAAAGGGGTTACTCTCGGCAAAAGGCAAATCCCAACGTCGGGGTGAAGTATTTGAACTCTTTTTGCATGAAGTAGAAACCATTGGCTATAGACCAACATGGCTTGTTGTTATGGCAGCAGATTTTGGTATTCCACAACTCAGGGAACGTCTCTTTGTTGTCGCCACACAAGATCAACGTGGTTTTAGCTTTCCAGAAAAAACCCATGCTCCACTTGAAGCGTGTCATGGGTTTTTTCCCCTCATACCCTATGAGACCATAGGGTCAGTTATTGAAGGGCTAGGATTACCAGAACCAAAGGTCCGTGGGCAAACGTTCTATGCTCGTGATGATAGCCATGTTGATGTAACACCTGAACGGGATAGGGAGCGAATAGCCCAAGTTCCTGAAGGCTCCTACCTGGCAGCACAAACTCATCTTGGTACAGAATTGCTGCGCGGACTGACTGCTAAAGATACGACAAAATACTTACGTCTTCATCGTAATCGTCCTGCAAATACCTTGAGATGTGGGGAAATCTTTTACCATCCAACAGAAAATCGGTATTTGACACCAAGAGAGTATATGCGAATACATGGCTACCCTGATACGTATCTTTTGAAAGGTCCCATTCGTTCACGCACGGGTAGCGTTCGTAATCTTGATCAACATCGACAAATTGCAAACTCGGTTCCCCCCCCATTGGCAAAAATACTCGGAACACAGATTGTGAGCTACCTGCATGGGCAAAATTTTTGAACTATTTGGCTATCGGCTAGATTCCTGGAACGCAGCAGCACAAGCTAATTGTGCAAGAGCTTGGTGCCCATTTATGCTTGCAGCATGTGATGGGGGAGGAAACCGCTATTTATCTGCCATAGATTTGCGTACTCATCCTGAACTTGCAAAGAAATTTCCAGGAAAGACGGTAGTGCAAGCAGGCATATGCTCACTACATATCCGTGATAATGAACCACCGTGGATTGTTTGTCCAAGACGGTTACTTTCCTTGCGCCATCAAGTATCAGAACATGATCATCAAGCGTTCATCAAGCAGCAAATAGCCCAATATATGCATCTTGCTCCCAACAATACCTATCAGGTTTGGGCTGAGGTGAAAATGAAAGTTGGTGTTACCTCTACAACCAATGACCTAAAGCATACATCATTTGATTATACGTTTGACTATATAATTGCTGGTTCACAGCCAATACTGGTAGCAGATGCTGCAAAAATTATCAATTGTAGCGAGCAAGTCACGAGAAAAAAAGCCGAAGAACATGGATATACTCTAGTACAGCGGGATAATCTCTGGATTGAGGATTTTCCCGCAGACCCGATTGTCTTGGTTGAAATTATGACTTCAAGTACATCAGGTGGTGACAAGAAGAAAAGAACACAGATTGGCATGGCGTTTGAGGATGCAGTACTGTATGGCAATGACCACCAAGCACCTGGTATCAACTACCGCCAAGTTTGGGCAAGGATGGTTAGCCAACTTATTGGCAAATCTCAGGTAGGCATGGCTTGGGGTGGAAAAACCATCTGGGTTATCCAAGATGTACTTGCAAACTATATTTCATCAAGCACAGCACTGAACCTTTCACACTATCACAGTAATCAACCTGATGAAGTCAACATTCTAGCTTTGGGGTATGGAGAAGACTTCTTTAATGAAGAGGTTTTCTCATTACAACAAGCACAATTCTATTCAGGTCCTATTGTAAGAGGGACAAGCACGACTGAGAAACCGGGGGGATTTGTGGATATTGTAAAGATTGGTACGCCTCCCCCAAAAGAATATCTATGGCGTTCGCTTTTTCTGAAAGCAACACGAACTCCATTTTTCGTGAATGGATAAAACCCGAAACCCATAAGCAAAGGAGCTATAACAGTGAGTACACTTCAACCACTCCCGTACATACCAGATACCGGTACCTTTCAGGTAGATTTCCCAGGACTCATCAAAATCTTGGGCGAAAATCTCTACGCAAACCCCCGCGCCTGTGTGCGCGAACTCATACAAAATAGCAATGACTCTTGCGTGCGCCGACAAACAACCGATACGACCTTTCAACCGACCATTCGCATTACCTCACACCCCGAAGAACGCACCCTGACCTTTGACGACAACGGCGCAGGCATGCTGCACGAGGATGTTGTACGCTATCTGGCAAGCATCGGCGGGGGACGCACCCGTGTAGAACGCACCCGTCTGTCTACCGAGGACAAACAAGCCGCCAATATGCTCATTGGACAGTTTGGCATTGGCTTTCTCTCCTCGTTTGTCGTAGCTGATCGTGTGTTGGTAGACACCCTCTCCATAGAGGGGGGCAATGCCATACGTTGGATATGCGAAGGCACCGCAGAGTACCAAATAGGGCAGAGTGACCGCACCACGCCCGGTACCCGCGTTATCCTCTACCTCAAACCGTCCCACTACGACCTGCTCGATGACCAAGTGTTGCTTGAGACGATTATCTACTACGCCGACTTTATCGGTTTTCCCATCTACCTCAATGACCACGCGGAGCCAGTCAACCGCAGGCAGGCTCCCTGGCATACAGACAGCACCTACAACGATTATGCTGCCTACATCCAGCACCGCTATGGGGTTGCCCCACTTGCGCTAGAACCTATCGCTATCGAAAGTGATGATCTCAGTGTGCAAGGGGTGCTTTTTATCCCCCCGCGCAGCGGCGACTGGAAACGACACTTACGCTCTATAGACCTGTTCCAAAAGCGCATGTTTATCGGCGAGGATTTGCATATCCTGCCAGAATGGGCAGGCTTTATCAGTGGCGTGATAGACTGTCCCACGCTTGATCTTGTCGCCAGCCGCGAGTCTGCTATCAGTGATCGCCCATCCTACAAAGCCCTCACCACCGCGTTGGGGGAAGCGGTCTCTAGCTTTGTCCAGCGGCTCGCTGCCAAAGAGCGGACTATCTTCCTAGAGGTCATTCAGCAACACGAGTGGGCAGTGAAGTGGGGAGCAGTACGCAACGACTTTTTCTTTGATCAGGTGAAAGACCTGCTGCCCATTGCCAGCGATATGGGCAATCTCACTCTCCCCCGCTATCTCCAGCGTACCCCTGAGCGGCTTGGCGGCATCAAGACGATCTACTACATCCCAGGGCAGCAAATGCCAGCACAGCAGCAAAGTTCACTCTTTCGCGCCCGTGGTGTGCCGATTTTCCGTGCCGATGTGGTAGACGAGCAGTTTCTCAAAAAGTATGTTGAACGGCAGCATAACGTCAACTTGCGGCAGGTAGTCTCCGGGGTCGTGGAAATGATGAACTTTGCCGAGGGCGACCAGTGGCGAACGTTGGAGACTCGCTACAAGCAGCTGGGCATACCAGCGCGTGGGGTGCGCTTCCACCCGCCCGACATGCCAGCATTAGCGGTGCGCCGCTCCGACCACGACCAGGACCAGATGATAGGGCAGGTAATAGACGGCAGCCGAGGACTTGCAGATTTTATTGGACAGGTGGGCAAAGAAACTTCTGATGCCTATGAGCTTTGCTTCAATGTAGACAACCCGCTCATCCAACGACTTGCCCATTATCGCGGCAGTGCGGCGGTGCTTGAGGCATCGTTGCGGTCTATCTATAGCAGCGCATTGTTGGCTGCCGGTGTGGAATTGACGCAGGAGCTAGGGCAGACTGTTGCTCAGTCGGAGATGCACATTATTGAGATGCTGATGGAGCAAGATGCGCTGTTGCAAGGCAAGACCCCCGCAATACGAACGAGCATTACCCCCAACCCGCCTGCCAACATACCACAACAGCAAAAGAAAGGAGGAGTCACCCCTCCCCCACCAGACATCCTGGAAGAACCGCCAAAATCCCCATTAGACCCATCCAAAATAACGCCCTCGGCGCAGGCTGCCCCGCCACCGATGCCGTTTGCGGCACCAACAACGCAACAAGTGGCACATCCTACGCCACAGCAGGTACAACCAGACCGCAGCACTGCCCCGCCGCCTGCTGCCACCGAGGATCGTCCCGATCCCTACCATCGCCCCTTTCAGAGTACGCATCAGGAGCGCTGGAAGCCAACGCACACCTATGCCGAACCTATGCGCCAGGAGGATCGCCCCTTCCGCGACCCGGAGTATAGCCGCAGCACGACAAATGCTCCCGTATCCTCACCTATGGGGGTATCTAGCGAAAGCAGCACCGAAGGGGATGACCCGTTAGTTGTTCGTTTGGTGAAGAAGTTTTTGGGATAGAGAAAGACGATAACTATAGGGTATTCATGTTGTAGAGACGTTGCATGCAACGTCTCTTTGTTCCCCCCCGCTCCCCCCTGCCCC
>CAYPHM010000038.1:0-33873 GCA_964410555.1 uncultured Chloroflexaceae bacterium
TAAAGGGCGAGGGGGAGTCGCCCGGTTCCCCTTCTCCCCTCGGTGGGGGAAGGGGTTAGGGGATGGGGGCTGACCGGAACACCCTGCCCCCGCTCCCGACACCCTCTCCCCCTGCCCCCGCTCCCATAAAGGGCGAGGGGGAGTCGCCCGGTTCCCCTTCTCCCCTCGGTGGGGGAAGGGGTTAAGGGATGGGGGCTGACCGATTCCCCCTGCCCCCGCTCCCATAAAGGCGAGGGGGAGCCATACGGTGTACGCTCCCCCGGTTTCCCCTACCGCTGGCGTGGCTTGATAAAGCGGGTCAGTTCGCTGACCAGTGCCGGGGGAGAGGCAAGGATTGCCTCTTTGCCCTTTGTGCCATCAAACATCGGCTCAATATCCAGCGGGTCGCCGTTGGGCAGCGTAGTTGTCACACCGCCAGCAGCATGCAAAATTGCCATCCCCGCCGCAATGTCCCACAGGTTGGGGCAACAGCCGATAAGGGCAGCGGGGGTGCTGGCACGCGCTACATAGCAAAAGTGCGCCGCAAAGCTGCCAAATGAGCGCATTTTGCCAGGAAACGTTACATCATAATTCAGGTGCGTTTTGGAATGGTTGATAATCCAATCGGTAGACTCTAGCGTTGGTTGCTCACTTACGTGCATGGGGTTGCCATTCCAGTATGCCCCGTTTGCCTCATTCCAGAAGCAATCGCTAGAAACTGGCAGATACACTAGCCCAAACAGCGGCTTGCGCTGGTGCAAAATGCCGATAGATACCCCCCACACCGGCAGCCCACACAAGAACCCTTCGGTGCCGTCTAACGGGTCAAGACACCACACATACTCCTGGTCGGTATTGCCGATGCCCTGCTCCTCGCCCATGATGCCGTGGTCTGGATGGTGGGAAGTAATGCGCTCACGTAGGAGCGTCTCCATTTCCACATCCGCCTGCGACACCAGACTCTTGTCCGTTTTGCGCGTCCCCTTCACCTTGTTGAAATAGCTCATGGCTATCTCACCCGCTTCCTGCGCCCATGTACCCACTTGCTGCATATCTATGCTGCTCACCCTAATCCTCCTCACTACTCAAAAGGTAAACAAGAAGACCAAATCGTTGACGTTTGTTGCGGTCATACCCGGTTGCAACAGATCACCAAGTGCTGCAAAAAAGGTATATGCATCATGGTGATGCAAACTGGCATCCGGGTCAAGTCCATACTGCGTTGCCCGTGCCAGCGTCTCACCCGTGACGACAGCACCTGCCGCATCAGTTGGACCATCGTTGCCATCTGTTGCCAGCGTCACGAGGGCTACCTGCTCCAGCCCGGCAAGCTCACGTACTGCCGCCAGCGCAAGCTCCTGGTTGCGTCCGCCGCGCCCCGGCGACTCGCCAAGCGTCACGGTTGTTTCGCCACCAATGACGATGCAAGCGGGACGGGGCAGCGGCGTGGGTATACCAGCGGTTGTCCCACCGCTCGTTGCCATTTCGCGGAGGATGCTTGCCAACAACCGCCCAACAACCTGCGCTTCCCCTTGAGCGTGGGTTGTCAGCAGCAGGGTATGGTAGCCCTCGCGTTGGGCAGCATGTAGCGCAGCAGCAGCGGCATGCTCGTTGCTACCAATGATGACCTGTTGCACCCGCGCAAAGATGGGATCGTCAAATGGGGGGGTATCTGGCACCTCGCCGCGCTCCCCCGCTTGCACCCGCTCGCGCACTGCCGCTGGTATGCGGTCTGTCAAGTGATAATGGGCTAGGATATGGGCAACATCGGCAAAGGTTGTTGGGTCGGGGGTAGTTGGTCCAGAGGCTATCACCTCAAGCGGGTTGCCTACCACATCAGAGAGCACCAGCGAGATAACCTGGGCGGGAGCAGCTTGTTGGGCAAGACCGCCCCCTTTCATACGGTCTAGGTGTTTGCGAACGGCGTTTACCGCATTGATTGGCGCACCACAGCCAAGCAACAGCGCGGTGGTCTGTTGGAGCATATCCAGCGTGATACCCGTAGCGGGCAGGGTGAGCAGGGCAGAGCCGCCCCCGGATATGAGTACGATAACCAGATCGCGCTCGGTGGTGGTGGCGAGCATGTCGGCTATGCGCTGACTGGCAGCTACGCCCCGTTCATCTGGCACAGGATGACCAGCGGGGTAGTAACCAATAGTCGGGGGCAGATGTGCGGGGGATGTTTGATTATCGGTTTTGGTGATGATGATGCCGCTGGTAAGGGTATCACCAAGCAGCCTAGCCATTGCCTGTGCCATTGGTGTTGCCGCCTTGCCAATGGCGATAAGTTGGATATGCTCATAGTGGCGCAGGTCATATTCCTGCCCATCCACTATGAGCCTATGGTCGGTACGTTCTCCCCACTGCCGCAAGGCAGCACCGGGTTCTACGGCATGCAGGGCAGCGGCGAGGATACGCGCAACGGATAGTCCCCATTGTGCTGCGTTCAGTGTCGTTGTAAGCAAGGATGCAGGTTGTATGGACATTTGGTGAATAGACTTACTGGTCATCCTCTACGTTTATCTCAACACGCACACTCATACCGGGGCGCAGCCCTTTGGTATCGTCAATCTGGATACGCACAACGTAGGTGCGAATATTGCCCTGAACAGTAGCCATTGGTGCAATATAGCTCACGTTGCCCTCAAACTGCTTGCCGGGTAGCGCATCGGCGGAGATAGCAGCGGACTGCCCTAGCTGCACCTTTGATATATCCACATCGCTAATGTCTACGTCAATATGGAGCTCATCCATATTGACAACTTGGACAGCAAAATTTCGCGCTCCCATAGCCGGGTCGCCGGGGTCTATATCCACTTCAGAGACAACCCCATCAAAGGGAGCGCGAAGCTCGGCATACTCCCGGTTGAGCTTTGCCATTTCAAGGGCAGACTCTGCCTCAAGGATACCCGCCTCCGCCATAATTTCCTGCGACTCGTTGGGGTCGGGGTAGAGCCGTTCTAGGTTGGCTTGGGCTAGGTCTACCCCCGCCTGCGCCTGTGACACCCCCGCCTGTGCTTGCGCCTGCTGTGCGCCAGTCGGGTCGGGGAAGAGCCGTTGGCGACTGGCATTGGCTAGGTCTACCCCCGCCTGCGCCTGCGCCACGTCATGCTCGTTGGGTTGTTGGTGTACCCGGTCTAGCCCCACCTGCGCCTGCACCACCTGCTGCTCGGCGGCTTGCACCCCTGTTACCTCGGACTTTCGCGCCCGCTCTGCAAGCAACACTGACTGAGCGACAGACTGCTCTGCCTGTTGCATCATAGCTTTTGCCTGCTCATAGGATGCAAGGTAGTTTGCCTGCGCCCCTTCGCTGATCTCGTTTTCCATTGGCTGTCCCGTTACAGTGGTGACTTCAGGTTTCACCGGGTCAGTCTCGTTTTCGTCAGCATGCTCCCAGTAGCGTTGGCTGATGGCATAGCTCCATTGCGCTTGCGTTAGTTGGTATGCCGCCTGTTTGACCTGAAAGTCCGCTTGGGTCTTGGCATAGGAAAGCTGGTCACGGGTAGACTGGAGATTGATCTGTGCCAGCGTGAGGGCTGCCTCTGCTGCCCGCACATCTACATCCTCTGGCATTGCCAACAACCGGGCGAGTCCTGCCTCTGCTTGGCGTATCTGAGCATTAGCAGCATGCAGATCGGCTTCGCGGGGTTGTTCAAACAGGGCAGCATACACCGCCTGCGCCTGCGCCAGTCCTGCCTCCGCTTGGCGTATTTGGGCATTGGCAGCTTTGATGTCCGCCTCGCGTGGCTGTTCATACAGCTGCGATTTCTGGGCTCGCGCTCGTACCAGGGCAGCTTCGCTCATGACAATCTGCTGATCAAAGGTGCGGACATCGAGGCTGGCGAGGATTTGCCCTTGATGCACCTGTTCGCCCTCTTCCACTTGCACCTTTTCTACCGTCCCGTTGACGGTAAAGACCAAATCAGCTTCATGCTTGGATTTGACTGACCCAATACCTGTTATGCCATTAGACAGGTTGAGCGTTTGTCCATCACCTGAGCCAGCTTGCCCAAACATCCCGGCAAGGTCTGCCGTTGGGGTTGTTGCCGGTTCTTCGGTTTGTTCCGTATCGGTGTCGTTATCGGTTGTCTCTGATGGTTGTGCTTCTGCTGTTGTGGGCGATGTCGCCTCTTCTGTAGCCCCACAGCCCACCAATGTGGTAAGGATACATACCATAATGAGTATGGACATGATAGCCCCTACGCGCTTGTTCATACCTTGTCTCGTCTCCTCTGCTAAGAGTTTGTCAATCTACTGGTTCTATCTGTCTGCCCCCTCTCCCAAAGGGCGAGGGGGAACACACCTGCCCGGTTCCCCTTCTCCCCTCGGTGGGGGAAGGGGCTAGGGGATGGGGGCTGCCCGGTGAGACGGTGCATACACCGTTTCTACAACCTAACCTACCCTTGAAAGCCCCTTCAGGCACCCCCTATCCCCCACTCTCAAGGGTAGGTCAAAGATGATAGATGGCTTTCGTACGGGAAATACCGCAAAAATATGCCGGGCGAGGTGGGCAAAATACGCCATGTCTGGTATCCTAGCAGAAAACATCTTTATCTTCCTTCGATGAACAAAAGGATACGAACCATGGCTCGTTCTACAGCATTATCTCAATGGATTGATGAAGTGTCAAATCACATCCCGATCTCTTGCGCCCCATCATGCCCATCTTCTGGCGTGGTGGAGTTTTGCGCTGATTATCGCCCAATCATGCGGCATTACCTCTGTGACCGTTGTCGTCACCAAAATTCTGAAGAAAAAAGAAGCGGGGCAAAGGATGGGAAACCTCATTGCCACACCCTACGATGTTGCATCATATGCTGCTTACCGTTATTATAGGGAAACTTTTGCAAATAGGCAATGCGTATTGTAGAGATAAAGACGGAGGAGAAGCAATGGATGTATACCCTTCCCTTATGCCACAAGTGCTGCTGGAACATGCGCCAATTTTGGTATCTGCAAGCGAAGAAGCAGCACACGCGCCCTCGCATGGAGTAGGGATTACCCTCTTGTGGATGGCAGTTATTCTGATAGCTGCCAAGCTATCAAGCCTCGTTGAGCGCATCGGACAGCCTTCTGTGCTAGGTGAATTGATTATCGGGGTCGTACTTGGCAATCTTACCCTCATTGGGCTTGATGTGTTTGAGCCAATCAAAACGGACCAGTTTATTACGTTTCTTGCCCAATTAGGGGTCATTATCCTGCTGTTTCAAGTAGGGTTAGAGACTAATATCAATGAGATGAGAAAAGTAGGCGGGAGTGCCTTTTTTGTCGCTATCATTGGGGTTGTGCTGCCGTTTGTGATAGGAACTTACCTTATTGGTCCGTGGCTTTTACCGGGGCTTTCCTCAAACGCCTACCTCTTTTTGGGAGCTACGTTGACCGCTACATCCGTGGGGATTACCGCTCGCGTTTTCCGTGATCTCGGCAGACTCCAAGACCGTGAAGCCCAAATCATCTTGGGAGCCGCCGTTATAGATGATGTCCTGGGGTTGATCATCTTGGCTGTAGTCACGGCTATTGTGCAAGTGGGCGATGTCAGCGGTGGTGAGGTGCTTACAATTGTTGTCAAAGCCGTAGTCTTTCTTGGGGGGGCTATTATGCTAGGCCAGATGTTTGCGGGCAAAATCACTAAAGTGTTTGCCAAGATCAACCGTGGTATCGGGATGAAGTTTACCCTGGCAATAAGCATTGGCTTATTATTGGCGTATGTGGCAGAGTTGATAGAATTAGCCCCAATTGTGGGGGCATTTGCCGCCGGGCTTATACTCGATCCGCATCATTTTCGCCATTTCTTTGAAGACCCAGAAATTGTGGATGACATTCGAAAAAGTTTAGATAATACTGAAGAAGATACCGCCATTGCTTCACCCGGTGTCAAAGCACGGGTGATGAAGGTAATGGACGACCATGCAAACCGTCATATGGAAGAGATTATCGAGCCGATTAGCTTCTTTCTTGTGCCCATCTTCTTTGTGAAAACGGGAATGGATGTAAATCTTGCCACACTGTTTAATCCCTCTATTTTGCTTGTAGCCCTGGGGATTACCGTAGCAGCCATTATCGGCAAAGTGGTTGCGGGGTTTGCTGCTGGCAAGGTGCGAAAGTCTATTGTTGGTTGGGGGATGGTACCGCGTGGTGAAGTGGGGTTAATCTTTGCCGCAACGGGGAGTGCGCTTGGGGTGGTGACTGCTGAGGTCTATTCCGTGATTGTGATTATGGTGATTATCAGCACCCTACTTCCCCCGCCTATCCTGACCTATCTGCTGAAACAGGACACAACGGCACAAGGGGCGTAGTTGTGGGGGGGACATACCGGGGGTTTACAAGGGTAGGTCATATTGTAGAGCTGTTGCATGCAACGGCTCACCGGGCAGCACCCATCCGGTCTCCCTCGCCCTCTGGGAGCGGGGGCAGGGGGGAGAGGGTTGGTTTACCCCCGGCTTATTCTTCCCCTAGGGGGGTAGGGATACTATCAGGCAACACCCCCGCTGGCGCAGGTTCATCACCAAGCCGCCCGTACACATAGCAAAAGACATCGCGTGATACTGCCGAAACAGGCGCAACCAACAGAATACCAATAAACCCAAACACTTGCCCAAAGACAATCATGAGGACTATCAAAACTGCTGGATGAATATCTACACTATCGCCAATGATACGTGGTACAAGAAACATATTTTCAAGAATTTGAATAGCAAGATACAGGATCGCAACCGCAAGAGCCGTAGTGGGTGTGTGCAAAAACCCAACGGTAACTGCTGGTATTGCCCCAATCAATGGGCCTACATAGGGGATAAACTCCATGAGACCAGCCAATACTGCTAGTAACAGAATATTCTTTACCTTAAATCCGAGGAAATTTAACACCCACAACCCAATACCGGCAGCTAACCCAACTATCACCCCTAAAATAATTTGTCCCCGAATATAACTGCTCAATACCCGATCTATAATCTTCACAATAGCCCAAAAGTCATGACGAACGGGTTTGGGAAGCAGCCTATTGATCGCTTGATAGCTCTGGCGATAATCGCTCATGACATAGAATAACCAAATGGGAACAATGAAGAATCCAAACAAAAAGATAACGGTATTTACAACCTGCATCACACTGCCTATGAGAAATGTTCCCACTTCTTGGGCATAGGTGACGATATTTTCTTTAATACGCTCATAGGTTGTATTTGCCCCTTCTTCTACCACATTACGCAGTTCTTCTGGGACTAACCGTTGGTATTCACCAAAGACATCTTCTATGTACAACGTCACTTCGTGCATGTCCATCTCTGGGATGATAGTCAGCAGTTGGGTTGCCTGTATCCAAAGCAGTGGCACGATATAGGCTGCTGATCCTATTAAGACTAAAATACCGCCAAGATAGATGACCAAAATAGCAACCCAACGAGGTAGCACCTTTTCCATACGATTGACTAGTGGAAAGATGAGGTAGGCAATTAACAACCCTATCTCAAAGGGCAATAGGGCAGCTCTCGCTTGCCAGAAGAGCCAGCAAATAACCCCTACTGCGACCACAATAAGGGACCAGCGACCAATACGTTTCCTAAGCGAAGATGGGGGAGCACAGGCTGTTGGTTGAGTGGATGGTGCCGATGGGAAAGTTGCAGAGTCTGAAGGGCTTGTAGCAGCGTTCGTGTCAGGCGACATGGCAGGATTGGTGGGTGCTTGCTCATCCGAGGGGGCACCCGAAGAGTCCGTAGGGGCGGTTGGCAAAACAGCAGCACGAGGGGGCACTGACTCTTCGGAAAAATCGGGTGATTTGGTCGTATCCTCCATGCCCTTGACGTGTCCCCCCTTCCCCAACAGCCTTACCCATCGTGTCCATTGAGTGAACTTATGGTTAGCAAAATAACCTTTTCTTGACCAACATTGGTCCACGTATAGGGGAATTCTTCGTGAAAGAAGAGGGTATCGCCAGCATGCAGGATATACTCTTCATCACCAAGCTGGTACTTCAACTGTCCCTGGAGCAGGTAGACCATCTGCCCAGAGCGGGTAGAAAATCCTTGTTGTCCTCCCCCTTCCCGTGCTTCTATCAAACGAGATTCTAGGTGGTTGTTGGTGGGAACAAGCGAATAGACCTGGACGGGTGCATCATCCAGGCTCAATTTGACCCGATCTTGAACGGTAACGACCTGTCCAGCTTGTTGGTTTTCTTCTCCTTCAAAGAAGTAGATCATTTGTACGTTGAAGAAGAGGGCCAACTTTCGCAGGTTCGCAACGGATATATTGACTTTATCACGCTCCAGGCGGCTGAGGAAGGATGGGGTTAATCCAGAACCATCTGAAACTTCTTGAAGCGTTAGCCCACGTTCTTGTCGTAACCGACTAATTTTTTGTCCTAATGACATGGGACAAGCTCCGTAGCAGAGTACTATTACCTCAAAAAACAATAATTTTCTTATTATAACACGAATAGGGTTTTTCTGTCAAGTATGGGAGAGAGGAGGAGCGGGCGATGGCAAAGACGCACAATCAAAGCAATTTTGCCCTTCTTGCCCACCCGACCCCGCTGTAAGCCCGACCCCGCCCCATCCGCTCGTTCATCCTCACGGCTCGTATAGGGCGAGGGGGAGCCGTTCGGTCTCCCTGCTCCCCGCATAATTGGGGGAAAGGGCAGGGGATGGGGGACAAACCAGTCTTTGCCACAACCATCGCTACTTGGGGCTATCCAACCGGTAGCCCACACCTGGCACCGAGATAATGTAGCGGGGGTTGCTCCATTGCGGCTCAACCCGCTTTCGCAAGCGGCGCACCATCTCCTGAATAGTTGAGCGTGGGGTATCGTCTATACTCCAAACTTCTAGGCTAATTTGCTCAAATGAGCAAACAGCCCCCATATGTTGGTAGAGCAAACAGAGTAGTTTACGATGTTCTCTGCTGCTCAACTCTGTGGTCATATCACGTCCATCTACCCATATCTGCCCTGTGTCAGGATTGCACCGAATACCCTTTTCCGTATTTTTGATAAACAACGCAAAGAGTGGACTAAATATTTCTTGCTTCTCCGACATGGGTTGCTTGAGTAGTCCTTTGATCATAAGCATATGCTGCTGGTCGGCGGTCAAACAGGTAGTTTTCCGGGAAAGCAATAACAAGGCATCACATTCTTCTGACTCCAGCTCATCCCAGAGCCGTTGACATTCCCGTTGCACCGGCTTGTGCAAAAAAAAGCGTCTAGCGTTGTCTTTCATCGCCACTGTACAATCGGGACAAACACGATAGTAGCTATAGCAGAGCCGTTCAAGCATACCGGGGTGGCCACCGGAAAGTTCTATGAGCAGGGAACGGGCAGCAGGATCAAGCGTGGCATCATACTTTTCTGCCATATACCCAACAAACTGTTCTGCATCTTCCTGGCACAGGGGGACAAGCACTCTGGTATGGGCATCGAACATTTCGCAAAATTCATAGACATCTTCGTCTGGACGGATACGCTCCATATAGCGCGAAGTCCCAGTGATGTAGCGCAATTTGCCATTGTACTTATCGCGGATAACGCGCAACTTGCGAAGGAGGATAGACGGCAGGTTATTTTTCAGCAAGGGGTCAATTTCATCAAAAATGATGACGAGACCACCGGGGATATGGAGCATCACATCATCAATGCTGCGGGTAAAGAGTGATTGGATAACGAGCATGTTGGAGTCGTTGAGCATGCGGTTGTGGTTTTGCTGGAGTGATTCAATGAGCGTAGTCCTGTTTTCTTCATCCCGTTCAAGCGTTTCTATGAGACTACTAAGCACTGCGTCATAAAACGCCGACTCACTTTCCGCAGTGCCAAGCAGATCAATGAAGATGATCAATGGAAGATTTGCTGTGTCACGGGTGCATTGCTCGCGGACAGCCGGTAAGGTCAACGAACGCAACAAGATAGACTTACCCGTGTTGCTTGGACCAACAACAGAGCAGCAGTGACCAACGCGAACACAGGAAATGATATAGCGTAAATCATCTGCTCGCACGGGAGCCATTGGAAAGGCAGTATGGCTCAGGGAAAGGGTGTGTGGTTGCATAACCTCCTCCTTGTATGGTCGTTAATCTCTCTAATAAAGGTTCGAGCATTTTGAGCACAGGAAAAAATACTAATCCCGCAGGGAAACCATCTAATGGCTTGCTCGCTGCGGGATACTATGTATCAAAAAAACAACACGAAACGGAAGGAGACTACTAGAAAGACGATACTTATTGATAAAAAGTTCCCGTATCTTATCTACGCTACCATTTAGGGGGAGTTTCATAGGCTATTGCTCCAAGCCGAGAAGGGTCTAGGTGGTCGGGCCACTTTGTCTCAGGAGTGTAGGATGCCCCGCGCAAATCTGTCCCACGCAAATCTGCCTCGTGCAAATTGGCTTCACTCAAGTCTGTTCCCCGCATATCTGCCCCACGTAAATCTGTCCCACGCAATGAGGAGCCCCGTAGGGTTGCCCCGCGCAAGTCTGCCCCACACACGATAGCCATATTGAGATTGACTCGCCAGATATATGCCCCACGTATATCTGCCCCTTGCAACCGACACTGAAACAGTATCGCCTCTCCGAGATTACAGCCGTTGAGATTTGCCCCAAAGAGTCGCGCTTTGGTGCAATTTGCCCCATAGAGCATAGCCGTACTGAGATTGGCAGCATCAAGATTAACTTCGCGTAGGTTTGCCCCGCGCAGGTTTGCCCCGCGCAGGTTTGCCCCGCGTAGGTTTGCCCCGCGTAGGTTTGCCCCGCGTAGGTTGATCTCCTCTACCCCAAACCGTGAAGGGTCAAGATCATCAACTGTCCCATTTGCATGCCGGGTGTGGTGTTGAAAGAACGATTGTACCTGCTGCTGTATCATACGTTCAACAGTAGTACATTGCTGCCGCTCTTCTTTCACAATCGTAACCCTTCCATTGTTGCCCAACGCTGCTTGAATTTTTTGACCGTTTTCCATAGACCCTTTGCCCCTCGTTTCTTGTTTGGTGTATAAAAGGGATCACTGTGTCGAAGCTGACGAAGCAGCGGAAGACTCCTACCGGTAAATACTCCATGAATAAATTGCGTCATATCGGTCCATGTTGCTAGTTTATCTGCCACGGTGAGAACCCACCCCTCCCGTGTTGTTGGTATGGGCCCAATCGGGTACATATGGCTGATAATGGCTTGACATACTTGGGTATCTTCTCCGATTTCTGCTGCATACTGAGCAGCAATTGCCCCATGCGACGAGAGTGTGCCAAACCGCGAGTTTATATCATGGAGCATGGCAGCACGAACACACACTCGGCGATCTGCCCCCAATAGAGGAGCCAAGCGGTAGGAAAACCGCGCCGAACGGATGAGGTGATCGTGTTTACAAATGTTATGATGTAGGTGGTGGTGGGTTTCCAGAATTTTTGGGTGGCAAAGCAGGTCTTCAATCATGGTATCGTCCATAAGATAGTTCCCTCTCACAACCAGCGTACAGTCAGCCCATCTTTTGAGTACCCCCATAGTACGGAAGGGTAAAGTAGCTTTATTATAACATGGACTATCCCCTGGTGGCACCCCCCCTTCAGTCCTATTTTTTTGACAGAAGCCATCCACTCAGGGGGGAACGGGTGAGCAAGCAGGGGCTATAATCTGTATGATTGGGACTCTTTGCTAAAACTAGGCTTTTGCGGAAACAAGGGAACCTGGTATTTTGTGGTAAAATCAGGTGGGGGAAAGACCAGGGAAGGAGCAAGGACAGCAGAAACATCTTGTAGGTGCAGAGCGAGCTACACCATAGAGCCATGCATCTACTCCTAGACGTATGAAAAAACTCATTATCCAAATACCCGTATTGAACGAGCGCGATACGATAGTTGACGTACTGACCAACATACCCGCAACTATCCCCGGCATAGATTGCCTAGAAATCCTCATTGTTGACGATGGATGTACTGATGATACCGTCTCCCTAGCCCTTGCCAATGGCGCACACCATGTTGTGCGTCACACCACCAACAAGGGGTTGGCGACAGCCTATCAAACCGGGATAGATACCGCCCTGCGCTTGGGGGCAGACATTATCGTCAACACCGATGGCGACCACCAATACCCTGGCAGTGAGATACCCTATCTTCTCACCCCTATACTAGACGGCAAGGCAGATATTGTCATCGGAGACCGGCAGGTACAGAACATTAACCACTTTTCCCCCCTCAAAAAAGGCTTGCAGCATCTTGGCAGTGCAGTAGTGCGATGGGTGTCAGATACAGATGTTCCCGATACCGTGAGTGGGTTTCGCGCTCTCACCCGTGAGGCTGCCCTGCGAACTTTCGTTACTACAGAGTTTTCCTACACGGTAGAGAACCTCATCCAGGCGGGCAAGCGGCGATTGTCGGTAATAGCTGTCCCCATCAAGACTAATCATGTTCGCCGACCATCAAAGCTCCATCGAGGTAACTGGCACTTTGTCAAACGACAGGCATCCATCATTGCCCGTTCCTATGCGACCTTTGAGCCACTGCGAACCTTTAGCTATATCGGTTCTGGCTTTTTGGTGGTGGGGATGCTGTTTATGCTACGGGCAACCTACGTGTTTATTGGGCGACGTATGGGGATATTGGAGGCAACAAATGAGCAATCGCTGTTGATTGGCAGTGTGCTCATCCTTATGGCTCTCAATGCCTTTCAGTTTGGCTTGTTGGCAGACCTCGTGGGCAATAGCGTCAAGCGATTGGTAGAAGAAATCCTCTACCGGGTGCGCTCAACCCAGGTTGCGGATGAAACATGGAGACGAACGGTAATCGAACGAATGGACCGGTTAGAGCAACGATTGCCCAACGGTCACGGTTCATCATCAGATGAATCGCAAGAACAAGATGAGGATAACCACCCATGACCCATGCTTTGGAAACTTACCTAGATTTTGGCAAGACGATTGCCCAAGAAGGCGGACAAATGCTGCTTGAGCACCTAGATCACCCCCGTAGTGCTCGGTTGAAAACATCGGCTATAGATGTGGTGACTGAGGTAGACGAACTTGTCCAGGAGCACCTTGTTGGGCGTATTCAGCATATGTACCCTGACCACGGTATTGTTGCTGAGGAAAATAACCTTGAGACGGCTACCAATCGTGCTTACGTTTGGTTCATAGACCCTATAGACGGCACGACAAACTATTGTCATCACCTGCACTATTTCGCGGTCTCGCTTGCCCTCTGCTACGATAATCAGCCGGTGGTAGGGGTTATCTATGCCCCGCGTATGGGGGAAATGTTTTGGGCAAGCCACGAGGGGGGGGCGTTTCTTGATGGGAGACCCATGTCTGTGTCCTGTGTGGCGCAATTGTGCCAAGCGGTGATAGCCACAGGTTTTCCCTACAAACGCGACCCTGGTACGGACAACAATACCACCGAGTTTAGCCGGGTGATGCCCTTTGTGCAGGGGATACGCCGCTGTGGGGCTGCATCGCTTGATCTAGCGCATGTTGCCGCCGGGCGCATGGATGGTTATTGGGAGTTTCACCTTAGCCCGTGGGATGCGTTGGCGGGTGAGGTGATGGTGCGCGAGGCGGGTGGGCAGGTCTCAACAGTGCGTCCTAGCGGGGCAATGTATGGTCCAGGTGGGGTCTTGGCAACCAATGGACACTTGCACAAGACGTTACATGCCCTGGTGATGGGTGAAGAGTATGCCGCTCATAAATAGGGTGCCTTGCACCTTAGCTCCCCGCTCCCCTTTGGGCTGGCATCCATCCCTTGTTCCCTATCACCCAGACTCTAGGGCATAGGGGATGTGATTTAGCCGTGCCACGCCCCCATTTTGGTCAATGGTTATGGCTACTACGTCAATACGCCAAGAGATGGTATCATCACAATCAAGGTGATGGGCTTCTAGGTATGCATAGGCAAGCGCAATAAGCCGTTGTTGTTTGGCTGTGGTAAGGGACTCTTCTGGGCTCCCATACGCGGTGCTGCGCCGTGTACGTACTTCCACAAAGACGAGTTCCTCCTGCCACCGCGCTACCAGATCAATCTCGCCAATCTGACACCACCAATTGCGCTCTAGGATGGTATATCCCTCGCGTTTCAGGTGGGCAACGGCGACACTCTCGCCAAAGTCACCTAGCCGTCGACGCATGGGGCGTTGTGGGGAAGTCACAGAGCTACCCTACCCTATTTGACGAAAGCATAGGACTTCACTTACGCAGGACAAATCTAGCTTTACCACGGCGCAACACCCCGATGCACTCCAAAAAAGCGACAATTACTGGGGGCAGCAGGGTTGCCCCTTCGGTCTTTATTCCCCGATCAATCGCTGCGGCTAAGGCTTTAGCTTCGTCAACGTTCATCGGTATGCTCATCCGTAGCTGCCCATCGCGCAAGTGGCGGGACGAAGGCTGCCAGCCATTTTTTAAGGCGATACGCAGGATGGTCTTAAAATCATCACCGTTCAATGCACGGGTATATTTGCCGTCTATTGTCTTGAGTTCGTAGGTCATCCCGTTCTCTCTATCATCATAAGAACCTAGCCGGTATCATACTTTAACGTATAATTTGCGAAGTTTTCCCCAATGTGCTAAGCCATTATCAGTGTACCATGTTGTGGTGAGATACGCTACTCTTGGATATAGCTCTTAGGGCTACGTCAAAGTCCGAGCCCCCCCCATCCCCCAGCCCCGCGTCCCACCGAGGGGAGAAGGGGTACCGCGCAGGTAGCGGCTCCCCCTCGCCCTTTATGGGAGAGGGGGCAGGGGGGGAGAGGGTATCGGGAGCCGGGGGGCAGGGGAAGCGGGTGTCGGGAGCAGGGAGCGGGGGGAAGAGACGTTGCATGCAACGTGGCTACAAACAGAGCTAGTTTCCCTCCCTACCGCCTTACGCCAAGCGATTCCATGACCTTCACGAGCACAAACTCCGTATCATCTGGTACCCCCGGACGACGACCACTCCCAAATGGATAATTGTTATCATTGACAATCAACAGCGTGAGATCATCCACAGGATAGATACCCTCAATGCTGATAAACGGCATGGAAAACTGCTGTCCCATCCCAATGACATCATCCGCTGGTTGCGTTATCGCCAATGGGTCTGCAATGGACATCAGGTCTGCTACCAACTGCTTAGACAGCGTGGCACCGGGGAACTCCCCCTCTATATCTACCTTGTACACCCGCTTCACTTGAGCATCAACTCCCTGCCCCCTGTCACGTTCAAGCACGAGAAAACGCTCATCAGTAAGTGTCATAATAGATCCAATAGCATAATCAGGATGATCCAGTGGATAAAACCAGTAATTGTTGGTAAACTGCTTATTGAGCAGATCAAATTCCTGCAAGGGTAATCGGGTTTGTATGGGGTCATCTTTCATTGCCCCTTCCATCAGCGTATAGAGCTTGGTTCCCGAACTATTTATCGCCAATCCTTCTAACCCCCGGCTATCTGGCAGATTTGCTGCCAAATCGCGGGCTTCTTGTGTGGGCAGCGAAAAGAAATCAGCATTGTTTGCTGTCTGAAGGGCAGGGCGACCACGAGCCAGTACTTCCAAAGGCTTTGGGTAGGGGATAGCGAAAGGTGAATCTATTACCCTACCAGCAGCATCTACATGCAGTAGATAGGGACCAAACTCATCACCAATCCAGAAACTGCCATCAGGGGCTTGTTGGAACGACTCCGGGTCAAAGTCTGCTCCCGTCAACGTCCGATGCTCTTCGTGCAAAATAGCCCAGGGGACCTTGTGCAAGGGGTCAGTCAGATGAGTGAATCCAAGAACAGAGACGCTTCCTTGCTTGAAGTCCAAGGCTACTTCATACCAGCGCAAAAGGAAATCGCCACTATTTTGGCGTGTCCCATAGCCGTTGTCCGTAAGCGCCAAATAATGGCCATTCCAACTCCGTACAAGCGCACTTATCCCTTGTACCGGCTGGTTTTCAAATGGCACCTGTCGTCCATAGTAGGTGCCAGCAATGGCAAACCCCGAAGGTGGGCCAGCAGCAAAGGTATCTGCTGGTAACACTGCCAAGCCTTCGAGTCGTACATAGGGCGAGGCTTCTTTGTCACGTTCTGTACCAGTATCTCCGGGGATGGGAGCTTGTGCTGACAGCAGAACTATGAGCAAGATCAAAGAGACCATAATAGCGAACAGGCGTATTCGTTGTTTGTTGAATACGTAGATCATAGGAAATCATTACCTCCTTAATGATATTCTCAATATGCATTATAGCATGTGTGCTTTATAATGCTGCTCAATAGTACTAGAAATGGTAGTACAACCCATAGATACAACCCATAGAAAGGATGATTTTATGCAATCAACAGCATACCATGATGGACTGGTCATTGGGGTAGATATAGGCTCACAAGGAGTCCGCGTGGTTATCGCAGATGCCCAGGGACAGGTGGCAGCCCAGGCTAGTCAGCCCTTCACATGGTATCAGATGGCGGCAGCGAGCGGCAGCGAGCGGGTGGAGCAAGCCCCGCAACAGTGGTGGGACGCAGCGCAAATTTGCCTGCGTCAAGCTACAAGTCAGCTGGACCTGTTTCAGGATACCTACAAAGGATTGGCGATAACCGGCACTTCTGGTACGCTCTGTTTGCTCGATAGCGCAGGCACCCCTACCTACCCCGCGATCATGTACAGTGACCGACGGGCGGGGGACGAGGCAGCCTATCTCAACACCCACTGCACTGGCTTGACCACTAGCCACGGCTATCAGTTTCAGCCATCTTTTGCGCTCCCCAAACTGCTTTGGATACAACGTCACCACCCGGAAGTTTTGGCAAAAACTCGCTACATTGCCCATGCCGGCGATGTGCTGGTCGGACGGCTCACCGGTGTGTATGGGGTAAGCGACTGGAGCCAAGCCCTCAAAACTGGCTATGATTTGATACAGCTTCAGTGGGACCCAGTGGTTGCCACAATGCTGCATGTGCCTATTGAACGATTCCCACAGATTGTTTCGCCCGGTACCGTCATTGGGTATGTCACTCCCGCTGCTGCCGCTGCCACAGGACTGCCCGCTGGTCTGGCGGTGGTAGCCGGTATGACCGATGGTTGTGCGGCACAGATTGCCGGTGGTGCCAGCGCACCGGGGCAGTGGATGAGTGTATTGGGGACAACACTCGTGTTCAAGGGGGTGACAACTGATCTCTTGTGCGATCCCCAGGGGCGAATCTACTCGCATCGTCATCCGCAGGGGATGTGGCTGCCGGGTGCTGCCAGCAATACTGGCGGCGAGGTGCTGGCACTGGAGTTTGCCGGTGCAGACCTTGCAGCAATGGATGCCCAAGCGATACAGCAAGCCCCCTCTGGGGTATTGTATTATCCCTTGCAACGCAAAGGGGAGCGGTTCCCCTTTGCCAATGCTGCTGCCCAACGGTTTCTCATTGGAGAGCCTACCAACGATGCTGCCTACTATACGGCTTGCCTAGAGGGAGTAGGCTATATTGAACGATTGGCCTATGATACGCTGGCGCAGCTTGGGGCTAAGCAGGACGGGGAGCTCCGGGTGACGGGAGGGGGCGCACGGAGCCATACATGGCTTCAGATACGCGCCAATATTCTGCATTGTCCGTTGCTCATCCCTGAACAAACAGAAGCTGCTTTTGGGGCAGCAGTTTTGGCTGCAGGTACCGTGTTGCATAGCGATCTGATGGCGGCAACGAGGGCTATGGTTCACATACGCCAGCGTGTTGAGCCACAGGGACAGGCTATCGTGGGTACGTACGCGGCACTGTATGAACAGTTTGTTGCTGCCTGCCGTGATCGCGGTTTGGTGGGGTAGATCAGGCGAGCGTACAGCGCAACCTACCCCCGCCCCCCCTTCTCACAGGGGGAGGTTAGGGGAGAATAACCATTGTCTCACCGGTCAGCCCCCATCCCCTGCTCTTCCCTCGCAAGCGGGAGAAGGGAGACCGATTGGAGCGGTTGGAGAAGCTAGTTGCAATTGACGTAGCCGTTGTTCTAACTGGCGTATTTGCTGTTCGTTGTCTTCTATTGACATGAGGATATGGGAAGGCGCGTAGGTTCTGCCCCCATAGCGAGCCACTTGCTCCTGCATTGTCAAAAGTGCTCGCCGTGTTTGTCCCAGCGTGGTTTGTACTTGGGCTATCTCTGCCGAACGCTCCTCATCCATTCTCTCATTTTGCGGGACATGAGCCGTATCAAGGGGGGAACGGATGGCATCTATGAAGCATTGGTACTGGTATGCGTTGGCTTGTTTGATGCGCTCTAGCAGTTCTTCCATTTTCCCCTGCCGCTTGCAGTAGTCTATGAGGCTATCTACCCGCAGCGTGTGGTCTATATTTGGGGCAAAATGCCGTGTCACAGGAGCAAAATTGTCTTTGCAGAAGATACCAAACTCTTCACTGCTAAACGCCTCATATAGAAGCTCACGAAGTGCAGCAGTATTATACCCTTCAGCCATTGGCTATACCCTCCAATCTAGTTAGTTGCTATTCCTACCTAACTCATGACACCCTGGCTCCAGGGAAAAATGCCAGCGTTCAATATTCCAAAAATAGACCGGTGAGGACAGATTGACTTTGCCATCCATCGTGGTTATACAGGTATTTAGGGCTACCGGTATGCGGTCTGCCCAGAGATATAGATAGGGCAGTTCTTCTGCTAGGCGCTGTTGGGCTTTCTGTAGGGCTTCGGCACGGGTTTCTAGGTCATACAGTTGGCGAGCTTTTTGCCCCTGTTCATCATAACCCGCATCGCTAAACCCTACGATATTGCGCGTAATCCGAGTATCTACGGGCCCCTGGTTGATCTGGCTTGAATGGAACAGTGCAAAATCGTCTGGGTCATAGTAGGCATAGTCGGCATAGTCGGGGTCGCCTGCCCCATTGCTCCAACTGCCTAGCAGCAGGTCGAAATCATAGGGTGGGGCGTAGCGGGAAATAATAACGGTTGAGAAATCGGCTGGCTCAATGACGATCTGTAAGCCGATACTCGCGGCTACTTCTGCAATACGACGTGCAGCAGCCAACCGTCGGGCATCATCACCACGCACAAACAACCGGGCTTTGAAGGGTACTCCATCACGTTGGCGAATGGTTGCATCTTCCGGTAGCGTCCAGCCGGCTTCGTTGAGCAACGCACGGGCAGTATCAAGGTCAGCTTTCTGCGCCTGCGGTGGGGTGAGGTCTGCCCACGAGCCGGGTGCGGCACTATTGCCTATCGGGATACCCTGCCCTTTTGTAGCAGTCTCTACCAACTGGGGAATGTCGAGGGCTTGTGCGAGGGCTTGGCGCACCAACCCATCTGCAAAGGGTCGCCCCTCACGCATATTGAAGGCAAGGTAATAGAAGCCGTTTTCAGGATAGCCGCCAATCCGCAGCATATTGAGCGTTGAGGTGATACCCCGAACGGTTTTCCAATCTAGTTCACCCAACAGAAGCCGTCCATCCTTGAGGGCTTCTAGGGTAATATCGCTGTTGCTTGCCCCAACAAAGACCACATAGTCAAGCAGCGGCGCACCACGGTAAAAGCCATTGTACCGTTTGAGAATAACCGAATGCCCGCGGTCTAACCGCTCAAATTCGAAGGGGCCACTGCCTACGGGAATATCCCAAAAATTCAGGGTCTCTATATCCTCATGTTCCAATAGGTGGCGAGGCAAGATGGGCAGGGTCAGTTCGGCAAATATGGGGGCATATCGCTCGGTCATGGAGATAACTACCGTATGGCGGTCTGGGGTGGCGATAGCGGCTATACGGCGCAGGTCTTTGAGCAAGGCTGTGCGGGTATAGGGCAACACCCGTATTCTATCGAAGGTAAAATGAACATCCACTGCATCAAGCGGTTGACCATCGTGCCACATCACATCGCTGCGTATGGTAAAGGTGATAATGCGCCCGTCTGCGGATGATTCCCATTGTTTAGCTAGGTCTGGCTGTGGGCGAAGGTTCTCATCCAAACGCACAAGCCCACTGTAGAGCAGCGAGATAATCTGCTCTTCGCCGCGTGATCTTGGTTGCCAAGGTTGGAGTTTTGGGATGTCCTGTGCCAAGCGCACGGTCAGGTTGCCCCCACGCGGGAGCGGGGTGGGCGTAGGGAGTGTAGGCGATGGAGTTGTTATTTCCCCTAGAGGTGTAGGGGTTTCTTGCGCTTGCCCGCTGGTATTGGGAAGACGACAACCAATGAGGAGAAGCGCGAGTAGGAGTGTTGCCAAAATACTGGCAATAACCAAATGACGATTGATTACGTGATTCATACCCCCATTATAACGCAACTTTGCAAGCTATTTGTTACAAGGGGGGTGGCAGACTCTTTTTCCTCATCATAAAAAGATGTGTAGCCTCTGCCTTGCTACCCGCTTCCCCCCTGCCCCCGCTCACATCCCAAGACGAGGGGGAGCCGCCACTTGCCCGGTTCCCCTTCTCCCGTGTAGCGGGGGAAGGGGCTAGGGGAGGGGGGCTGCCCGGTGAGACATAGCATGCTACGGCTCTACAGATGCATCTCTGTGCTCTTTATGGTACAATACTTTGCATACGTCCGTACTTGTTAGTTAGTACCTCACGCATCGGCCGGGGGTAATGAACGTGCGATGAGTTGGTTTTGTTGGAAGCGACTTGCAACGCAGTCCAAGTGTGCGTATGCACGAGCGAGATGTGAAGAAGAGCAATGATAAGGAATATTTTTGCGAACAAGCGGTTGTTGCCGCTTTGGTCCGTTCTACTCTTATTGCTTTTGGTTCCGTATGGGCTGTTCACCCGCGATGTATGGACAGATGAAGCGTTCACGGCAAGCTACACTGCACACCCAACGTTGGGGATGGTCCTTGACGATGTTCGCAAAAATGAAGAGACTCCGCCCCTCTATTTCATCTTTATGTGGGTATGGGCACGCATCGCCGGACGGAGCGAGGTCGCGCTCCGTATTCCATCGCTTATGTTTGCCGTTGTGTCTGTTGCGTTTTTGACCTATGCGATGCAACGGTGGCGTTCCTCCGCTGAAGCATTGTTCGGGGGCATTTTGCTTGCAACATCACCTCTCCTTCATTTCTACATCCCAGAAGTGCGTGTCTACACGCTGATGGTCTTGCTTTCGATTGCAAGCACGTTTGTGTTCGAATATGTGTGGAGACATCCCGACTATGCGTGGGCTTATGTTGGATATGCGCTCACAACAGGCGTACTCTTTTTGTCGTCCTACTTTGGGATTGTTCTCATCGCCGCGCACAATGTGCTTTGGGGCATACGGTTGGTACAACGCTCGCCGGGGTGGAGCCGTCATTTCACCTCTTGGATAGCATCCCAAATTATCATAGGAATCATGATTCTCCCTTGGTTGCCGTCGTTGCTCTACCAAATACATGTTGCGTCTTCCGTAACCTACAATCCTCCCATTTCCTCCGATATTATTTTTCTGATGCTTCTCGTTTTCCTTGTTGGCATCCCCTATAGCTCGCTTCCACTCATCCTTCTTTGGATTGGGTTGATGGGGTTGTTTGGTGGGTTGATGGTCTACAGTTTGCTTCGTTCAACCGAGCATGATCACGGAATGGTTCTTCGCATCTTTGGAATGCCAATGGTGATGTGTGTCATACTGTTGATGGTCTTGCAAGTGAGTACACCGCGCTATTTGATGATTGTGATGCCTGGCACGGCGTTTGGTATTGCGGCTGGGTGGCATGCGCTCTCCCAACGATTTCCCCCAATAGGCCGGGTACTGCTCATTGCGCTTATCAGTGGGATGCTGTTTTGTCGCGTAACCAATCTGATGTTTCAGCACAAACCTGTTCACGCCTGGCCCATTCTTGCCAACTATGTGAAACAGCATGCCGATCCTTCGCAAGATATTATCGTTTGCCATCCACCGTGGGTGCAACGGACGCTTGAATATTACTATGATCAACCCGACATGCTGATTTTGGGGGCGCATCACTACGATGATTTTTATTTTGTTGAGGGGCATGATTTTCGGACGAGTTGGACGGCTGATGAGGTAACACAACACATTCACCATCGGCGATACATCTGGCTTTTTCAACGCCCATCGCTCTACTCCATGCCCCCACTGCATCTGCCCTATCGTCAGGTTGGTGCGTGGTCGTATGGCGATGTAGAATTATTGCAATATGAAGGAGAAGTAAAAGACGAATAATGAAGCGGCTCCCCCTCGCCCTTTTATGGGAGCCGGGGCTAGGGGGGAGCGGGTGGGCAGAAGGGGCAAGGGGGAGCGGGTGGGCAAGAAAGGACAAAATGTCTTTGATTGAGCGACGTTGACGTAGCCCTGGCATGTTGGTTCCTACCCTTGCGATGCGGTAAGTTTTGTGTCGCCTGCATGCTGCTGTATCAGCCGGCTGATGCGCTCAAACTCCTCATCCATCGAGTCGCGGGCATTGTTGGCAACCTCGCTTGCCGCCATACGAGCCACCTCCGCTACCGATGCCCCCCACTTGGTTCTGCCTGTCTCGGTTTCTGCTAGTTCTAGCAGGATAGGAGCAGCTTCTGCCACTTTCAGGTCGGCGAGGGCACGACACGCCTCATACCGCACATCTGGGTCAGGGTGGTGGAGCGTGGTCAGCAACGCATGGTAGGCACGGGGGTCGCCTATCTTGCCAATCGCACAGGTGGCGCGAGCAGCAATGTGGGGGTCGGGGTCAGTCAAGCCCACCAACATTTGGTTGAGGGCGCGGGCTTCGCCTACCGTGCCAAGCACCCGAATAGCCTCCACACGCAGCCGGGTATCATCACTTTCTGCCAGTTCAAGCAGGGCAGGGAGGGCTGTATGCCCCATTACCCCCAATGCCCATGCTGCCCGCATACGCACATCGGCATTATCGCTTCCAAGCAGTTCTATGAGGGGTTGTATCGCAGGTTCCCCCAACATCCCTAGCGCAAACGCCGCCTGAGAATGGGCGAACTCATCATCGCCGTGTAAATCGTTGATTAAGCTGGTAATCGCTTCTGGTGTTTTCATGATCGTATCCTTACGCTTACTTACGTTGTAACATTATTGGCAGGCACCATGCCTGTCTTGTGGGTTTGGGATACCGGGCAAATTCTCACTACGTTCGTACCCCGCTCCCCCTGCTTCCATCTCCTATTCTCGTGCGTAGGGGAGACGAATATCCCCTTCTCCCGATTGAGGGGGAAGGGGGCAGAGGATAGGGAGTGACGAGAGAGCATGCAATGGCTCTCCAACAGAGTTGACCTACCTGGGTAAATCCCTACTCCATACTGTTGTTGATTTGCTCCGCTACCACCTCGCGTACGCCCCGCAGCCGGGTGCGAAAGAGCTGGCGTACCCGTTGGGTGTTGAGCGCACAATTGCGCGGACGGGGCTGTGCCAGTTCGCTACTCAATGCTGACCCAAGCGATGACGGATCACGCCCGTAGACTTGGGCAAGCAACACCCCAAACTCATACCGACTGACACAATCTTCGCCTGCCACATGCAAGACCCCCTGGTAGCTATCTTCTGCCAGTTCAAGCAGCAGGGCAGCCAAATCTTCAACGACAATGGGGCAGCGAAATTCATCCCGAAACAGCCGATCTCCCCGCTTGCCATCGGCAATGTCTAGCACAAACCGGGTATGGCGATCCATGCGGGTAAAGCCATAGATCAGGGATGTACGCACAATGGCAGCCGATGGACAACCTTCTTGTACTAGCGTCTCAGCATCCGCCTTTGATTTGCCATACGCATTTACCGGGTCGGGCAACGCATGTTCATCATAGCTCAGATCATCACCATCATTATCCAAGCCGGCAAAAATGACATCGCTAGACATATGGATGAGCCGCGCCCCTACTTGGGTTGCAGCCAGGGCAATAGCCTGTGCGCCCTTTGCATTGACCTGCCAAAGATTATCGCCTTGAAACTGAAACGCAGTATGGATAATTACATCAGGACGGAACAAGTCACACCCATGATCCACGGCGAGGGTATCACACACATCTAGCGGGAGCCACAGCACATCGGATGGCATATCATCGGGCGGGGGATGGCTATAGTAGCTGGCTGCCACCAGATACCCCTGCCGCTGCGCTTGCCGCACCACCTCATCGCCCAGGTAGCCTGTTCCCCCTGTCACGAGCAATCGTTTCACAAAGGCGATTCCCGCAACCGTTCCAACGCACTGCGGGCTGACTCCTGTGCCGCCGCCTGCTTTGTGCTTCCACTTCCGGTACCGAGATGCTCTTCACCTTTCCATACTTCAACCGTAAAGCACCGGCGATGGTCTGGTCCCGACACATTGATCGTGCGATAGTCGGGTATCGTGCCATACTTACCCTGCAACAACTGCTGGAGCTGGGTGCGATAGTCTACTACCGCTTTTCCCGCATCTACCTGTGCCATCTCATCTTCCAGAAAAGGCAACACAAACCGTCGTGCTGCCTCTATCCCTTGATCAAGATAGATTGCCCCCAAGATAGCCTCAAAAACATCTGCAAGCAAAGCATCGCGGTCACGCCCAGAGCGGGCTTCTTCACTGCGGCTGATACGGACATACGTCCCTAGATTGAGCTTGCGGGCAAAATCAGCCAACGTTTTCATCTTGACCAATGCCGCACGGAGCGAACTAAGCTCCCCCTCCTTGCGGTTGGGGAAGTGTTCATACAACCAGGATGTTGTGAGAAAATTCAACACCGAATCCCCAAGAAACTCCAACCGCTCATTGGAAGCCAACCTATCGTGTTGGTCGGCATATTCTTTTTCTTTCCAAAATGAACGATGAGTCAACGCGATCTGGAGCAACTGCTCATTCGCAAATTGGATTCCAAGCATGGTAGAAAGTTGACGATACATACCGGTTTCCCCTGCTAGCTAACAGGAGTCTGCTACTTTCCGAAAAACCAGCGATACATTATGTCCCCCAAAACCAAACGAGTTACTCATAAATACGTCAATCTGTCCAGGACGTGCGGTATGCGGTACATAGTCTAAATCGCAAGCCGGGTCAGGTTGGTTGAGATTGATGGTCGGTGGGAGTATCCCCTGGTTCATCGCCAGGATACTCACGATAATTTCCAATGGTCCCGCTGCACCAAGCAAATGCCCAAACTGCGACTTGCTAGAGCTCACCGGCACACGAGCAGCATGCTCGCCAAACACTGTCTTGATAGCGTTGGTTTCTGCCACATCCCCCGCCGGCGTGCTTGTGCCGTGGGCATTGATATAGCTTACGTTTGTTGGGGCAAGGTTTGCCCGTTTGAGGGCTTTGTGCATCGCAATGGCGGCACCGCTGCCATCCTCTGGGGGTTGGGTGATGTGGTAGGCATCACCAGAAGTCCCATACCCCACAACCTCAGCCAACATCGGCGCACCACGGCTTATGGCATGCTCCATATCTTCCATCACCAACACCGCCCCCCCCTCGCTCAAGACAAACCCATCACGGCTCACATCAAAGGGACGGGAGGCAGTTGCCGGCGAGTCATTGCGCGTAGAGATTGCCCGCGCACTGTTGAAGCCAGCTACCCCAATCGGGGTAATGGGGGCTTCACTGCCGCCAGCGAGAAGAACCTTTGCCCTACCAACGGTGATGGCTTCAAACGCTTCACCAATAGAGTGTGCGCCGCTGGCACAGGCAGAGGTATGGCATATGTTGGGACCACGCGCCCCCGTTGCCATAGAAATGTGTCCTGCGGCAATGTTGGTAATCATAGACGGGATGGTGAAGGGGCTAACCCGCCCCGGTCCCCGTTTCTTCAGCGTATCAACCTGTTTGCTTAGGGTATCTAGCCCACCAATACCGCTGCCAAAGAAAACCCCCACATCGGTATTGTTCTCGTTGGTAATCACCAATTCTGATGTCCGTAGGGCTTCTTGAACGGCAGCAAGGGCTAGGTGAACAAACCGGTCTGTTCGCCGCGATTCCTTCTTGTCCATACAGGTTGCCGGGTCAAACCCTTTGACCTCACCGGCGAAGCGGGTCTCAAACCCTTCTGCATCAAACAGGGTAATTGGGGCAATGCCATTTTGCCCCTCAGTTATGCCTTGCCAGAGAGATGGAACATCTAGCCCCAATGGACTAACGGCTCCCATACCCGTAATAACCACTCGTCGCATATCCTGCATGCATACTCTCCTTACGTAATGCTTACTAACTTCATTGGAATTACGATATATCCTGTACTATCCTTTTATTGATCTTTTGCTCCCCATCCCTTCGGGCATCCCCCCTAGCCCCTTACCCCCGCTACGCGGGAGAAGGGGAACCGGGCAACTCCCCCTCGCCCTTTATGGGAGCGGGGGCAGGGGGAATACCCCTTCTCCACTACTCTCCAAACAGTTGCTTGATAACCTCGCCGCGGTGACGAAAGATATACTGTAATTGCAACCGAATCGCCGGGTGGGTAAGCAGACCAAGCGGACCAAAGGGGAGTTCATAGCGTACAATGTCTTCCATCACTGTGCCGCCATCCTCACCATCGGCAAATGTATGCGTATGCTCCCAAAACGCATAGGGTCCCTTGAGTTGCTTATCCATAAATGCATTGGGCGGGTCCCAATGGGCAATCAAAGTTTGCCAATGCATTGGTACCCCAAACAAGCCAACTTGGTAGTCTATGATAGTCCCCTCAGCAATCGTGATAGGCTGTGGGGTGAGGATACGAAATTGCAACGCCGGGGGGGTAATCCGTTCCAGATTAGTTGCCTCAGCAAAGAACGGAAACACCTCATCACGCGGGCGAGGAATAACCGTCTTGGTAAATAGGACAAAAGGAGCCATAGCGATACCTGCTCATTTCTCTTTAACGACAACAGAGACCCCCCCATTGGAGAGGTCTTTGGAAACCACTCGCCAGGAGTGGTGGGAATGGACATACAACAACATCAGCGAAATAAGCCCGTAATGGGAGACAATGGCAATCTCCCCATAGGGATAGACAGTGAGGCGTTTCCATACTGTGCGAGCACGCCACATACTCGTGTGGAGTTTCTCTCCCCTGCCATCTGGCTTGACCATATGCAAGTAGGAACGGACCAACAGTTTACCAAGCCGTTGCTGAGAGGTGCGCGAGTCATCTTCATCAATCGCATCTAAGTGATGGGGAAGCACCTCACGCAAATCAGCGACCACCAGGGGCGTAAGGTCAAACGGCTCACCAATAATACGAGCAGTCTGGAGCGCCCGATCAAATGGGCTCGTATAAATCCGTTTGATGTTGGTATCTTGCAATATACTAGCCATATGCTTGGCTTGAAAGACTCCTAAACGAGTCAGCGGCGTAGACGGCGATTCGTTAATCATACTATTAAAATCCTTAACCGTCGTTTTTTGCCGCAAACTCAAGACATTCTCTTCACTCTGAGCATGGCGAATAAGGTAAACTGTTTGGACGTAGGTCATGCCTGCACACGAAGTAGTTTTTGCTCAAACTCTTTTGGTAATTTCTTGCGTAGTTGATCGGCTTTGGAAGACATCCCTGGCTCATCCCGCAGCCAAAGCTGGAGCACATGGAGGAAATCTTCCATACCAATAATGGGGAGCGGCCCTGCTGCCCGCAATAGGGCTAAATCTTCTGCTAGAGTATTGCGATCTTCCTCGGTACCAGAACGGAGCGTATCACTGGTCACAGTAATCACCATATTGAGCAAGGCAACCAATTTGCGTGGGTCACGCTCTTTGTCCTTTTTCCAAGCGGTGATATGTTCATGCAACTTCGACACCTTTGCCTTACTCGTCCGCTTCATGGCTAGGGTCAATGCTGCCCGATGTTTCGCCAAATCTGGACTCTTGGTCTGCTCATCCAACGAGACCACTTCTTCCAACAGCGAAACTGCCGCAGGATGATCGCCAAGATCAGCATACAACAACGCCTGCTTATAGAGCATCCCACTAAGCGGGAGCAAATGCTCGCGGGCATCGCCTGCCATTCGTTGGGCAAGGATCGCCTCCTGGCGTGTGGCAATTTCCGTTGCCAAATCGCCCACCTCGTGGGCAATATCCGCAATGCCTGCCATCATTGCTGCTCGCTCTGCCTCTGTTGCATACAACAGCACAGCCTCCGATGTCGCCATCAACACAGCAGCCGCGCCGCGGTAGCCATCTATTGCCCCAGTCAGCGCAGCAATACAGCTTGCCAACGGTTCTTTTGCAAAGGATTCTGAGAGCACATTTCGTACCTGTTCACGCGAGCGATTCCCGCGCAATGCGTCAATCGTAATACTCAAGAGCTTAATTGCGACTTGTGCCGTGCTGGTAGCGGACATGATTCACACCTCCTGTTGAGCGTGATACTAACTCACGTAAAGAGCACCCCCTTAGTATTATATATGATCTCTGCTCTTTGCATACACCCCAAGGGAACATGATTTTGGGCAATATACGATCCCTCACGGGCGGAGTTTGGTCAATATCGGCTTGCTCTCACAAGCCCAAGTCTTTTCAGACTTGGGTCATTGACATAGTAGAACGGGAACTGGGCTTCATTCCGGGGAATCCTTCAACCCAAGAGAGAAATCTCCCCAGAGTGTGACAGATTATTTTCCCACGCCATAGCAATATTGTCGAACAAAATCCACCCGCTCCCCCCCCGCACTAGAATGGGAAAGGGGGGCGGGGGAGCGGGGAATAACGGGGTAGGCATTGCCCGTCTGCCCTAGCCCTGAAAGGCTAGGGGGAGCGGGTTGTTTCCCCCCCATCCTGGGATGGGAGCGGGGGCTAGGGGGAGCGGGTAATAACAAGCCATCAACCCGTCTATCGCTGATAGACCGACAACACGAGCGGCAGTGGGCTAAACGCTTGGACGATCTCGCTCTGCCCAGAGCTATCTTTCACGCATAGCCCCGTTGATGAACCTCCGTCAAGGTTGAGGGCTGCGTCTATCTCCATATCCGTTGCCAGAAGCCACGGGCCAAGCTCATGTAACGTGAACGCACTACTCATAAAGGCAAGGATAAGCACTCTACCGGCATAGTCCATTGCCAGGACGCTACGGCGAGCAACCTCGCCTTCGTCTGGATTGGCATACCCGACCCGACCCCCCGGTAATACCAACATGGGCCAACTTTGGATGGCTTCCTGGAGCAGCTCATCGGGGTGATAGGGGGTCTCACCCAGGTAGCGCAACGAGACTTTGCCTGTGGTATCAACAGCAAACATCCCACCCAGTCCCTGGTAGCTCGTGCCATAGGCAAGTCCATTGCTAATAACCAGTGCTGAGGGTTGATAGTCTGGCTGAAAAAACCCCCCATTGATGACCACCCGCACCCCCGCCTGCTCACACCACTGCCCAATGTTTGGCAGCGTATCGGGGGCATAGCCTGCCCCAAAAGTAACATATGTTGGGTCAAGTCGCACTGCCCGTATAGAAGCTAGGCGGTCATGGTGTCGTACCTGAAGTGTGCGGATTTCCACACCCGGCTCCATCTGCACCCAGCCAGTGTCCGTTGGCTGTGGGGGGGATGATGGGGATGTAGCAAGGTGATGGTCTGCTGGCGGGACTGTCGCTTGTGTTACCGAAGCGGCAGTCGGAGTGGGACGCTGTATGGAAAGGTCTGCACACCCCGTCAACACGAGGCAGACAATCAGCACAAGTTCACTTCCGGCGTGATACAATCGCATCGTGTATCTGCTTTCCTCTATCCCACTCTTGCTGCGTTACCTCATCTTCTATCAGTAGTTGCGTTTCAATAGGTATCGAGGTGCCATGTTGATCAATAGACACCATGCTAAAATAGCCGGTGGTGCAGAGACGACGATTACCAGACAAGCCATTTTCGCCATAGACATGGACGCGCACCACGAGCGATGATCGCCCAACGAAGATAACCCGTGCGCGTACTTCTATGATTTCACTTTCATAGATTGGCTCGCGGAAATCTATGTGTTCAGTAGATGCAGTAACGATAGGTTGTCGACAAAAACGTAGGGCGGCAATAGCGGCGGTCTTGTCCATCATTGCCATAGCGTCTCCCCCAAACATCGTGCGGTAATAGTTTGTTTGGCTTGGCAATACGAGGTCAGTGGTGTATACTTCGGGGGCAGTTCGTTCTGGTCGGTTGTCGTGCGATTCATTCACAGGGGGTTGGCTCCTTATTTAGTATTATTTTGTCGTTTTGTCGTTGGTTCTTTGCCTTGTGTTTTGCATGCTGTGGGCAATTATACTACAGATTACCAAGTCACCAAGACAGGGGTATATCTAGGGCATGGTCTCCTACAAGGGTAGGTCTACCGGGCAAAGGCTACCTTTTTATTCCCCCCATCCCCTGCCCCTTCGGGCAACCCCCTCTCCCCCCTGCCCCCTCGCCCTGGAATGGGAGAGGGGGCAGGGGGGAGACGTAGCATGCTACGTCTCTACAAGCGGAGCGAGGGCAAGGGCTAGGGGATGGGGGCTGCCCGTACCTCCGCTCGTTGACCCTCGCGGCTCATGGGGCGAGGGGGAGTTGCCCGGTTCCCCTTCCCCCACTACGCGGGAGAAGGGGTTAGGGGATGCCCAAAGGGGGAAAAGAACGGAAAAAACGTCTGTCAAACCCATTTTCCTACTTGCGAGTAAAGTAATTTTACTGTATAGTATACCCTAGTATTGATGTAGATACAAGTAGATACGGCAACTAGTCAAACACCAAAGGAACTAAGGACTGACGCGAAATGAGCAAACAGAAACAGCATCCAGAACTTGACGGCGTGGCAATAGCAGATACATCTATTCGCCAGCCAGTCTTTATCACAATGGTGATGCTCCTCATAGTTACCCTAGGCTTACTTTCCTACTCGACCCTCCCGGTCAACCTCTACCCGGACTTTTCCGTCCCTATTGTTGCGGTACAACTTATCTACCCCGGTGCCAGCCCGGAAAGTGTGGCTGACCAAGTATCTAAGCCGGTGGAAGACACGCTAATCTCCCTAAGTGGGGTCAAACATATCACCTCTCAATCCTTTGAGGGGGCAAATATGGTGACAGTCGAGTTTGAGAATAGTGTAGACGTAGACGTAGCAGAACAAGAGGTCCGTAGCAAAGTCAATGCCGTCTTACCCATGCTACCCGCCGAAGTGGAAGACCCTATCTTCTTCAAATTTGATCCCCAAGAGATACCCGTTATCTCAATGGCTATCTTTAGCAAAGGGGCAAACAATCCTGTTGAACTTCGCAAGGTCATTGAAGATGACATCGTGCCACAATTTCAACGTATTCAAGGGGTTGGGTCAGTCCAAGTCAATGGGGGACAAAAACGGCAGATTAATGTGCTCCTAGACTTGGAGAAACTCCAAGCCCGACAAGTCCTCCCCGTGCAAGTTACCGGGGCTATCAAGCAGGCGAACATTAACCGGGGTTTGGGCAGCATCAATGCCGGCGATGTGGATATTTCGCTGCGTGCGCCAAGTATGTTTGCTACCCCACAGGATATAGCCAAAGCGCAGATTACCGGTACCCCCTACAATATTGGGGATGTAGCGACCATTGAGGATGGTATAGCCGAAATAGAATCCTATGCTCGGCTCGACGGCAAGGATGCTGTCACCATTCGGATTATCAAGCGTTCCGATGCCAACATTGTGCAGGTAGCCCATGACATCAAGCATGAAGCCACCGCTATCTTTGGGGAATACCCGGATTTGGAGTATTTCATCCCCCTTGATACCTCTACCTTTGTGGAAGAATCAACTCATGGGGCTATTGAAGAGTTGATTGTCGCTTCCATCGCCGCAATGTTTGTCGTCTTTATCTTCTTTCGCAACGTCCGCAACACAATTGTTACGCTCATTGGTCTGCCAGTTATTATGATCGGCACTTTTGCCGCCATCTCCTTTTTTGGCTTGACGATTAACGTTATTACCCTGATGGGGCTATCGCTTTCGGTAGGTCTCGTGATAGATGACGCTATCGTTGTACGCGAGAATATCTTTCGCCATACGGAGATGGGCGAATCGCCCATTATCGCCTCCAGTCGTGGGACGGCAGAGGTGTCGCTGGCAGTCTTAGCCATGACCCTTACCCTCATTGCCGTGTTTGTTCCCGTCACCTTCACCTCTGGCATAGCCGGTATCATCTTTAAATCCTTTGGTATCACGGTGGCATCGGCTATGGCACTCTCGCTATTTGAAGCCTTCACCCTCGCCCCGATGACCTCCGCTCGCCTCTTCAAAGATGAATCATCCAAGAAGGGCAAGCATGCCAACCAGAATACCCATGAGCAAAACCAGCTTCCCGACAGCGGGAACCCGCAGGATGATGAGGAACCGGATGAGAAAGCTACGCTCAAACAAGAGCTAGAAGAAGACGTGGGGTGGTTGGGCCGGTTCTATGCCAGTTTGCTCAATTGGAGTTTGCGCCATCGTCTTGCCATTATCGCTATTACCTTCATCATTCTGGTATTCAGTGTGTTTGTCGCATCCGGGCTAAAGTTTTCCTTCTTTCCCACAAGCGACCAAGGCGAGTTTTACGTGGGCTTTGAGCTTCAGCCAGGGTCGCCACTAGAAGCGACCAATGAGATGGCTCTTCGCGCCGAGGAAATCCTGATGCAACATCCGCAGGTAGATGCGGTGCTCAGTTCTGTTGGCGGTGGCGGCGGGGGTATGGGTGGCGGTGGTGGCACCGATGAGCGCGGCGAGATTTTTGTCAAGTTGCATGAAGAGCACGAACCTACCGCCGATGTCATCAAGAACCTGCGCTCAGAGCTAGATTTTCTCCCTAATCTTGCCTTTGGACAGGAAGCCCAGGGGGGCAATGCTTCGCAAATTACCGGGCGCGATATTCAATTGCAAATAAATACTATCCGTCCACTTGATGAGCTTATTCCCTTCTTGCAAAACCTCAAGGGGCAGGCAGCTACGGTAGAGGGTCTGGTAGATATTGATACGACCTACAAGCCTGGCAAACCAGAATTGCAAATCCACGTAGACCCCACCAAAGTTGGCGATTTGGGTATTACCAATGATGACATTGCTAACTCGGTGCGAACGCTCATCAACGGTTCAAAGGCTGATGTCTTTCGTAAAGATGGCGAAGATGTAGACATTGTTGTGCGCCTCCAGCCGGGAGACCGGGCGAGTATGGATGACATCGCCAGCATCAACGTACCGACCTTAAGCGGCAGCCGGCCCATTGGTTCGCTGGTTGAAGCCTCCTTTACCCTGGGTCCAACAACAATTCGCCGCTATGACCGCGCTAACCAGATCATCATTGGGGCAAATGTTGTTGGGCGCAATGTCAATGATGTCTTGCGCGAAATACAAGCATCACTAGCAACAGTTGAAGCCCCGACAGGTGTAGAGTTTGGCTTTGGCGGTGATGCAGAGGACCAGGCAGAAGGGTTTACAACCCTGCTCATTGCCATGGGGTTGTCTATCCTGTTTGTCTACATGGTGTTGGCATCACAGTTTGCCTCATTTCTCCAACCGCTGGTTATCATGTTGGCGATGCCCTTTAGCTTCTTGGGGGCGTTCCTTGCCCTGCGAATTACCGGCATAGAGCTAGACATCATCAGCATGATTGGCTTGATTATGCTGATGGGTATGGTGGTGAAAAACTCTATCTTGCTGATAGACTTTACCAACCGACTACGTGCTGCAGGGATAGACAAACATACTGCCCTAGAGAAAGCCGGGGCTATCCGTCTCCGGCCTATCCTGATGACCTCAGCGGCGATCATTGCCGGGGCTGTTCCGGTAGCTATTGGGCTTGGAGAAGGGTCAGAGATTCGGCGGGGGCTATCTATTGTTTTGATAGGCGGGATGATTACCTCAACGCTGCTCACGCTGCTAGTCGTCCCCACAGCCTACAGTATCCTAGTTGGGGCAACAGACCGTTTCTACCGGCTGATTAAGAAGCGGGATAAGGAACCTAGCAAGCATGATCAACCGCCATCCCATCAATCGGCATCTTCCCCCACTCCAGAGGGAACATCAGCAACAAGCACTGGCGAGGGGTCTTCCGTTGCCTATTCTACCAAACATGATCCAGATGTTGTCTAATATGCCTAGATAGGGCGCAACAACCCGCTCTCTCTGCCTTTCTCCCCCTGCCCCCTCTCCCCC